>PBTB01000054.1 GCA_002726945.1 Deltaproteobacteria bacterium
CTGATTTTCTTGAAAAGCACAACGTTTTTTGTCACGCTGAATATGTGATTGTCTTTTTGATAAAAAACCTAGATTACTGAAATCGTTCGTAAAAATAATTTGAACCCAAACTCTCCGAAACACAATAATACTGATTTTAGAAAGTTATTTCAATATGTTAGATGCGTTGCGTAACATCAGTTAATAATATGCGTGAGGGCAAGCACACACCTTTTGTTGTTTCTCCGGAGGGGAGTTTAGCCTACGCATCAATGCTGAATGATTTTCTGCTCAACCCGGCAATGATGATCGCTGGAAGCCCCTCAATGCCATTTTGCATCCCCAAAAAACTCCGTCCGCTTCTAAGGGTCGGGGTGCTGCCTGATGCTGACTGGTGGGTTAAGAGTGATACGGGAATTTCTGGAAAACTATTGATGCGTAAGCTCGCAGATTGGGGTGGGATTGGATTGAATAGATCTCTTGTATACAAGCACGCTATTCCCGTTTTCCTCAGGGAGAGTGAAAAAGTCAGCCACCGTAACATCCCCAAGGCCTTACTTAATTGTTGGTGGGTTGAACTTCTTTGTACTGAAGAATCATCCCCATCACCCACCAGTCTTACGAAACTCCTTCTCTCCCCTTCCGAACGTGAAATGCTCAAAAAAACCCCAGTTGGTCACCCCTATCTTGAATGCCTGCAAAAGATGGAGGAAGGCTTTCCTCAACTTACTTTAGATCCATGGTGGATCAAGTTTACCGATTTACTCACGCGTTTTCCTCAAAAAAATGTATACAAGGATATCGTTTTTTGTTTTGCACAGCATGTAAGATTGACAGATATCGTTGAATTTTCTATGCGGGCAGATGCTGTCAAGCTTGATAGAACTTCTGCTTGGCGGAAGAGAGCAATGGTAGAATTCTATGAACTTTTTTTTCCAAATATCCGGGATCGGCTTGAGTTGATGCATTTCGCCCAAGGACATGACGAAACAGCAAATAAGATTGAATCTAGATTGAAAAAAAGCTTCTTGAATTCTATGAAACGTGTGGAGAAAAAACTTGGCATTCTTGGGAAGCGAAAGACCTTAACAAATATTATATATTATTTTTCAAATGAGGGAATAAAATTTGATGAATTGAAAAACACTGTTAATGAGATCGGTGTAATTTTAGACCCGGTAGTAAATCGAATTTCGATAGAAGATAACAGGGTATTGTCCAAGTTAAAAAACAAAATACCATTAACCCGTTTAGAGCGCTTACAGGCCAAGTCTATTTATCAAGATCACCAACAAATTAAAAATACTATTGCGATTATTAATAAAAAATTTAATTCTGCTAATATGGATGCCATGAAATTGGAAAATTGCATCCAAAAAGGACGCTTCCAGGTCGCTGGAGATACGAATGAGAATGTTATTTTCAAATACCATTTCATGCGCAACTTCAAGCATCATCCTCATCAGATTCGGTTGCCAATTTCAAAAAGTCTGTACTTTCCAAGAGCACTGATCCTGATCACCTACAATCCCAAATCATCAAAATGGAGGTTTCTTTCTGTTATTTCCCATCGGGAAGCATGGAATTTTGGAGTTGAGGACGGGTCCAATGCGGCGATGATGTTTGAGGAGTCTCTTGTTCATGGAATTGCTAGGTGCGTATTCAGTGGCTATGTAGAAACAAATCCACCTCGAATTACCGCGTGGCAAAAGGAAGCTGCACAAGCAAGCACAAAAGTAAGTGGCAACCCCTTCACATTGGCGGATGTTGCAGAGCTTGCAGATGAAATCGGCGGGTTCTTTTCAAAACATAAGCTGCAACCCTGGGAGGTTCTTGAAAACTTACACTATGTCTCAAGTGTGTTTGTGGCATGTAATGTCAACCAGTTCCTGATGGTGTCACTGGTTGTGCAGGATAATTTGGGAGAGCGTTTTGTCACAGATATTGATCTTTCTGATATCAAGGTAGATTTTCATGAAAAATCTGAAACTGATGAGGATCATAAAATTAAAGCATTCTTCGATAGACTTCAAACTGCTGAAGCTAGAAAGCGTTTTCTCAAGAGCTTGGAAAAACTAGAAGTCCCCCTTAACCCAAAGTATCCCCCCTCATATAGAATTTGGGTAAATCCCAAAAACTATGCATTGACTCTCGATCCCAAATACCGGTCAATCTACATCAATGGAATAGCAAACCGCCTTTGGCCAGAAAAGGGTCCATCAGCGCCTTGGAATCTTGAACAAGCTCCTATCATTCATGAGGATTTTGATAAGATTGGTCAGGAAGCTATCGAATCTTATAAACGTGAACAGGAAAGGATTCAAAAGGAGCGTCTGATCCGACTTGCCCATATCCGCAGTATGTCAAAAAACTACCTGGAGAAAATCAAACGCGAACAAGCAGAAGAGGAACAAGCAAGCATGACGTAATTTTAGAAATAGCAGGCTATGTGCCTTTTGCGATGCCTTGAAGCTCCAAAAAAATCCGGTGTAATTCGGGTACATTTATTCCAAGAAATAACCTAAACAACTTCTGGTAGTGAGTTGCGCGTGTGAATAATGCCAAATTGACGGTCACGTTCGTGGAGTAATTGTGCAGTGATACTGATGGCAATCTCCTGCGGATGGTTGGTACCCAGCGAGAGGCCGAGTGGACAGTAGAATCCTGAGATTTGTGCTTCAGAAAGCCCGGATTCGGCGAGTTCCTTGCGGATGGTCGCCCCCTTCGCTCGACTGCCGATGGCACCGAGGAACACCTGTCCACCGCGTTCAAGAAAGCGTTGCAGGATGGGGCCGTCGGTGGCGTGACCCTGCGTCATCAGCAACACAAAGGCCGTTTCCGGAAACGACTCCACGGTGGCCGGCAAATCCGGTTCGTGCCGGACTTCCAGCTTTGGGGAAGCTGGAAGCTGTCCCAACCACTCCTCACGAGAGTCGAGGCAAACGACCCGGCAGTCCAGCGTGAGCAGCAGCGGAATCAGCACTTGGGCAACGTGTCCGGCGCCATAGATTACAATCGTCCACGGATGCGCATGGTGCCGCTCGAAGAACAGAGTCACGGCCCCCCCACAGGTCATGCCCACGTCCTTGTTGAGGCTCCAGTGCACAAGGCGGGTTTGGTGGGTGGGGTTGGATTCGTTCAGGAACTCCGCCGCTACATTCAATGCCTTGGCTTCGACCCGCCCGCCTCCAACCGTACCCCAGTGCCGTCCAGAGTTTATGACCAGCATCCGGCTTCCGGCGTCCTGAGGAGTGCTGCCCTTCTCATCCACCAGCGTGACCACCACAAACGGGGTTCCGGAGTCCAGCAATTCCTGAATGCGTTGCAGGGCTTCACGCATCGCGATTAGAAGGATTATGCAGCAGCACGTTTGGGTTCCGGTTCAGTCGTCAAGGGCGACGGAGCGATAAGTGGAATCTCCTCCTCAGTGCGGGAGGTCGAGCCATCGAGTTCGGTGAGGCAGCGGAGGATTTTCTCTCCAGTGGCCGGAAGGCGCAGCTTGGGGATGGCTCCGGGTTTCACACAGGAGAGCGCGTGTTTGACCGCCATCCAGACTGAGAGGCAAAGCATCAGCGGCGGCTCGCCGATGGCCTTGGAGCGCCGGACGTTGACTTGGTGATTTGGATTCTGGAGGTAGTCCACTCGGAAGGTGTCCGGAATGTCCTGAATGTTGGGAATCTTGTAGGTCGTGGGGGAGTAGGAAAGCAGGTCGCCCTTGTTGGAGTAGCGCAGCTCCTCGTTCGTCACCCAGCCCACGCCCTGAATGAAACCACCGATGGTCTGTCCCAGATCAATTCCGGGATTGATGGATTCACCGATGTCCATGAGCAAATCAGCCCGCTCCAGTGTGAGGTGTCCGGTGAAGCGGTCGAGGCGCACCTCGGAAACGGCGGCTCCAGTGGTGTAGTAGAAGAACGGATGCCCCTGCCCGGTGTCACGGTTGAAATCAACTCCGGGGGTGCGGTAGAAGCCGCGCTCGCCGAGGCTGATGCGCTCCAGATAGGCGAGTTTGACGAGTTCGGCAAAGGCGATGCTCGCGTTCGGACGGCGTTCGTCCCACACACGTCCGTCTCCGAAATGGATGCAGCTGGACTCGGCGGCACAGCCGTTTTCGGCATCGGACAAGTGCTGTGCGGCAAACTCGGCCAGCCGTTCCCGAATCGCACGGCAGGCGTTAGCAGCGGCCATGCCGTTGAGATCGGTTCCGGCAGAGGCGGCGGTCGGCGAGGCGTTGTTGTTCTTTTCGGTGGAGGTGATCATCACCCGCACCTGCTCGTAGCCGATCCCCAACTCGTCTGCAACGACCTGCCGGATTTTCGTGTTCAGCCCCTGCCCCATCTCCGTGCCGCCTGTCGAAACCTGCACTGTCCCGTCCTTGTAAAGGTTCACGAGCGCGTTTCCCTGATTGAGAAACCGGGTGGTGAAGGAGATACCGAACTTCACCGGAGTCAGCGCCAGTCCCCGGAGTTCAGTGGCGGAGGTGCGGTTGAAGGTTTCGATTTCCTGCAATCGCTCCTGATAATTGGAGGTTTCCTCCAAGCGGTCAAGGATTTCCGGAAGGATGTGGTGTTGCACCACTTGACCGTAGGGGGTGGTGTTGCGCAAGCCGTGGTCGTAGCAGTTGAGCCGCCGGATTTCGTAGGCATCCCTGCCGAGCGTGATTGCGATTTCCTGCACCACATTTTCGATGTTCGCCATACCCTGTGGTCCTCCGAAACCCCGGAAGGCGGTGTTGGGCGGGAGGTTGGTTTTGCAAACCGTGCCCCGGAAGCACGCGTTGGGCAGGTGGTAGGCGTTGTCCGAGTGGAGCAGGGCACGTTCCATAATTGAGGTTGAGAGGTCCGCCGCCGCGCCGCCGTTGGAGTAGAGGTCGAACTCGACCCCGGTGATGCGCCCCTCGGCAGTGAACGCCGCCTTGTAGAAGATTTTGAAGGGGTGGCGCTTTCCGGTGGAGCGCATATCATCGTCCTTCGTGTAGGCGACTCGTGCGGAACGTCCGGTGTGACGCACGACGAGTGCCGCCATCACTGCTGGAATCGCAGCCTGCGTTTCCTTGCCCCCGAAACCTCCGCCCATGCGCTTGCAGACGGAGATCACATCGTGGAAATTCAGCCCAAGAGCTTCCGCTACAACCTGCTGGATTTCGGTGGGATTCTGCGTGGAGGAGTGGATGAGGATTTGTCCCTCCTCGTTGGGCCACACGAGTGCAGCCTGCGATTCCAGGTAAAACTGCTCCTGCCCGTTGCAGTGGAACACGCCTTCCAGCCGATGCTCGGCCTCGTTCCATGCGGCCTCAAAATCCCCACACTGAATCGTCCGGGTGGGACCGATGAACTGCCGGGCGGCAATGGCTTCTTCAATCGTGAAAACCGGAGGCAGTTCCTCAATCTCCAGCTTGGCGAGTTGCTTGGCCTTGCGGAGGGCGCGGCGATTCTCGGCAGCCACCACCGCAATCGGCTGACCGACGTACTCCACCACGTCTTCCGGCAGAAAGCACTCGTCCGGAATGATCACCCCGAAGCGGTTGTGTCCGGGGAGATCCGACACGGTGTAGAGGCCAACGATACCCGGAAGTTCCCGGAGTTCGTCAAAGTTGTTGCCAAGCAGCTTTCCGTGGGCGATGGGACTGGCGATGGCGTCCACGAGCACCTCTCCTTGCGTCGGGGGCAGGTCGTCCACATAAAGTGCTTCCCCGGTGACATGCCCCACAGCGGAATCATGTGGAATGTTTTGTCCAACTGCTTTCATCCCTCCTCCTTACGCACTCAAGGTGTTCGGCTGCGGCCAGCCCTGCTCCTGCCGTACCTCATGGTAGAACTTGAGCAGGATGTTCTCGGCAAGCTGCAGGCGATAATCCTCAGAAGCCCGGACATCCGAAATTGGAGTGATCTCTCGGCGAGCCAGTTTTCCGGCCTTTTGGATGGTGTCCCGCGTGAGCAGCTTGCCGGAGAGGAAGCGTTCCGTTTTGGGCAGGCGCAGCACGACCGGCCCCACCCCGCCATAGGCCAGTCGTGGCTGGGTGATCCGTTCGCCGTCGAGCGTCATCCGGATCCCGGCGGTGAAGTTTGAAATGTCGAGATCCTTGCGCTTGGAGACCTTGTAGAGCTTCAACGTTTCGTTCGTTTCCGGAAGCTGAAACCGTAACGTGGTGATCAACTCGTCCGGACGCAGTTCCAGTTGCTTGTAGCCGTGGTAGAAGCGGTTGAGGTTCACCCAGCGGCTTCCAGACGGCCCCGTCAGTTCGACCTCTGCTTCCATCACATAGAGGAAGGGCATCGAGTCCGCAATCGGCGAGCCGTTCCCGATATTGCCTGCAAGGGTTCCGGCGTTCTTGATTTGTGGAGAGGCGAACACCTGAATGATTTTGCGGAACTCCAAAAGACTCTCACTGCCCGCATGTTCCACGTCAGTCCAAGTCGCTTTTGCTCCAATCGTGAGCCAGTCGTCGTTTTCGGAAACTCCTTCCAGTTCCCGGAGATGAACGAGGCTGAGGAGTGTGTCCGGTTCCACCTTCCCCTTGTTCATCTGCACCGAGAGGTCAGTCCCTCCGGACACCACCACGGTCTTTTCATGCTTCGCCTTGAAGGCCACCGCGTCGGCCACGGTGGCGGGAATGCTGATGCGTATGTTGCGGAATTCACGGCCCCATGATTCGCGATAGGCGATTTCAACGGAGTCCTGCGCACAGGCTTCCAGTTCTGCGAGCATCTGAGGATTGTGGTAACGTTCGGCGCTGCGCGTGACAGATTTCCCCTTGAGCGAAAGTGCGGCGTCAATGATTTGCTCGTATCCGGTGCAGCGGCAGAGGTTTCCGGTGAGTCCGTCCTTGATTCCTTGGCGGGTGAGCGGGGTGCCTTCCTCCAGCATCGCAGCCAGCGCCATCACGAATCCGGGAGTGCAGTAGCCGCACTGGGAGCCAAAGGACTCAACCATCGCCTCCTGCGCGGGATGCAGCCGCCCGTTTTCCTTCAAGCCCTCCACCGTGACCACATGCCGCCCATCGAGTTGCCAGAGATACTGAATGCATCCGTCGATGCCCTGATAGCGTATAGCACCGTTTTCCGGACGACCAATCAACACGGTACAGGAGCCGCAGTCGCCTTCGGCACAGACTACTTTGGTCCCCGTAAGCGCGAGGTCATAGCGCAGCAAATCGGTAAGGGATTGATAGGCCCGTGCACCCCTGATTTCGTAGCGGGTGCTGTTGACATAGAGGAGCAGGTAGTCGCGCATAACGGTGGTTGCCGATTTCAGGTGGGATGGAGAGGAAGGGTGCGCGTCCATTCATCACCGTAGAATCCCCAGTCTGAGTCGCACTCAGGCTTTTTCCATCACAATCCAAACTTTGAAGGATTGCAAGGAGAATGCACCGCTCAGGCAGGTACCGCCGTTTCCAGAGTCATCCCGGTCATCATGCGGCCAATCTGCTCCACCGTGGCCTCCTGACGCGAGAGGGTGCCGACGATGTGTCCATCGAAAATCACGGCAATGCGGTCCGCCATCAGCAGCAGTTCATCCAAATCCTCGGAAATCCACAGCACTGCCAATCCCCGATCCCGAGCCCTGCCGATTTCATCGCGGATGAACTGGGTAGCGTGGATGTCGAGTCCGCGAGTGGGCTGGCAGGCGAGCAAGACCCGCCGGGCGCGGGAGGTTTCGCGGGCGAGGATGACCTTCTGCATGTTGCCTCCGGAAAGCAGGCCCACGCGGGTTTTCTCGGAAGGTGCCCGCACATCAAACGCCTCCATCTTCTCGCGTCCGTAACGCTGCAAGGCACCTCGATTGATGAGGAAGCGTTTCCAGAAGAAATTGGAGTTTCCGAAATTCCTCAGCAGAAAATTTTGGGCAATCGTCAGCCCCGCAGCCACTCCAAATTTCTTGCGATCCTCCGGAATGTAACCCACCCCTCGGTTGATCATCTGCTCAACATTGAGCCGCTGGAGCGGGGTTTGCTCAAACAGGTACGTCCCGGAAGTGTACGTTCGCAAACCCGCCAGCACCTCGGTGAGTTCCCGCTGTCCGTTTCCGGAGACTCCTGCCATGCCGAGGATTTCGTTCTCGCGCAACTCCAACGAAATGCCCTTGAGCACCGGATGCCCCAAGTCGTTGACCGCGTGAACGTCCCGCAGTTCAAGGATAGTGGGATTCACGGTGACGGCTTCCGGAGCCGTTGGCACATCAGCTTCTTCCTCAACGACTTCCGTACAGGGCAGTTCGTTGGCTTCGGCGTCGGTGGTGGGATTCGTGGTGTGGCCGAGCATGAAGGCCGCAAGTTGTTCCGGAGAGGTGTCCTCGCGTTGCAGGGTGGCCATCACCCGCCCCTGATTGAGAACGGTGACGCGGTCCGAAAGCGCCATCACCTCCTTCATTTTGTGCGAAATGAAGAGGATCGAGTGCTCCTGCTGGGTGAGGTTGCGCATGATGCGGTAAAGCGCCTCGGATTCCTGTGGAGTGAGAACGGCGGTCGGTTCATCAAGAATCAGCAACCGAGCACCCCGATACAGCACCTTGACAATCTCGACACGCTGCTGTTCGCCGACGGACAGTTCGTGAATATTGCGCTCCGGATCAACGTGGAGGTCGTAACGGTCGCTGAGTTCCTGAATCTCCTGATGGATTTTTTCGAGGTCCAGCACCGCCGATCCCGGCAGGCCGAGGATGATGTTCTCTGCCACCGTGTGGTTGCGGACCAGCATGAAGTGCTGGAAGACCATGCCGATGCCCTGACTGATCGCCTCGCGGGGGGTGCTGAACTGCACCACCTGCCCCCGGATGCGAATTTCGCCCTCGTCCGGAGTGTAAAGTCCGGCGATGATGCTCATGAGGGTGGACTTGCCCGCGCCATTCTCACCGAGAATCGTGTGAATCTCGCCCTCGCGCAGGTCGAGGTTGATGTGATCGTTGGCAAGCACTCCGGGAAAGCGCTTGGTGATCTCCCGGAGTTCCAAGACGGTTGGAGCGGAAGCAGTGGACATGGAGCTTAACTGCCTCGGTAGGTGGTGTACCCAAAAGGGTTGAGAAGCAGAGGAACATGATAGTGCTGCTCCGGATTTTGAACTTGGAAACAAATGTCCACTTTCGGATAAAATGACTCCACCCCCAGCTGCGCGAAATACTCTCCTACCGAGAAGTTCAGGCGGTAGATTCCTGCCTCCAACATCGTGCTGTCCGGGAGCAAATCCGTAATACGCCCGTCCGTATTGGTGGTCCTGGAAGCAAGGGTTTCCCAATGATACCCATCGGTCTTCTGGCGACTGAGGGTCACGGAAACACCTTGGGCAGGGCGACCTTGGGAGGTGTCAAGAATGTGGGTGGTGATCGGACTCATGGGACTCCTTGTGCATCAGGCAGAGAGCAATGATGCCCAAGGATTCAAGAGTCAGGCAAGCTTTTTCGGAGAGGAAGAGAAAAGCGGGAGCAGGCGGTGTGGGCGGGACGTGGGGCGTCCCGCCGCGGGCAATGAGGGGATCCTGAAGGATCAGCCAGCCTCAACGAGGTTGAGGACCGTCTTCGGCACCTGATTGGCTTGGCTGATCATCGCGGTACTGGCCTGAAGCATGATCTGGTCGCTGGTGAGCTGCGACATTGCCTCGGCCATGTCCGTGTCCCGAATCGTGGACTCGGCTTGCGTGATGTTCTCCTCGGCAATCTTGAGACTTTCCAGATTGTTCTCGATCGCGTTGCGCTGGAACGCCCCCAGCCGCCCCCGGAATTCCGAGACCTGCTCGATGACCTTATCAACCACCATCGAGGCGTCATAGGCACCCTGAAGTGAGGTGACATCAACGTCTGCCAAGCTGTCAAACCCGCTTTTGTTCTCGAAACCGCGGCCAAGCTCCTTGGCCTTGACGTTCATGAACGAGAATAAGGGATCGAGATGGCCGTCCGGACCAATCTGGAAGGTTTGGGAGCGTTGTGAAACGTGGACATAGCCCTCGCTCTGACCGCTGTCCGGAGTCCCCACGATCTCGTCGTTGGACTCCTCGACGAACTCCTTGCCGATCTCGATACCGCGCTCGTCAATGACCGGGATCTCCTTCAGGCCGATCTCGCGCATGTACTGCACGGACACCCCCCGAGCCGAGGAGCCATCGAGTGCGGTGAGGAACTGCCCTTCACCCTGGGCAACCTCGCCGTTGATGATTCCTTCGACATCCCGCCCCTTAGCCGCCAGCTTGGCGATGTTCACCTTGTCGCTGACAATTCCTGCCACCGAACTTGTTGCTGAGAAGTTGGTGTGGTCTCCGTACTCGTTGTGCTTGATGATGATCGTGTTGTCCGGTGCCAGAAAGGAGTGGACGTTGAGTCCGTTCTCCTCAATCGCTTGGGCAAGATTGTAGGCAACAATCTCCCGGATGGTCTGGGATGTGGTTGCATAGTCAAAGCGCTTCGAGTCAAGGTCGTGATTCTCAAAGACCTTCTGAAGCTCTTTTCCCATCTGCCCTTTGTCCGTGTGAATCTCGGCGTTCTTGCCGCCTTCACTGATCACGATGTGAAGACCCTCCCGGATGTTGTTCACATCGATAGCCGTCCTCCCTTTCAGCCGAGCCCGGGTAGCCACCTGATGGATGTCCACGGGCCAACCGTCAATGGGCGAATACGGAGTGTCTTCCCGAGCCGAAACGAACCGCAAGTTGCTGCCAACCGTGATGCCGTTTGCCCCAAGGCTACCATCGAGCAGGGTCTTGCTGTTGAACTGCGTGTTCTTGGCGATGCGGTCCAAGGTATCAAGCAGGTACTCGATCTCCATTTGATCGGCGTTCAGCATTTCCGGATCATTGACTGCCTCGTTGGCGGCGTGAACCGAAAGCTGCTTGAGCCGGATGAGGACTTCACTCACTTCATTGAGCGCGCCCTCGGCGGTCTGCATAAGCGTGACCGAGGCAGAGGCGTTGTTGTAAGCCTGCTGCAACCCCACGATCCGACCCCGGAGCCGTTCCGAGGCGATCAGGGAAGCTGGCCCATCGGCCCCCTTGTTGATCTTCATCCCCGAGCTGAGTCGCTCGACGCCAGCCTTCACACGCTCCATGGCATTGTTGGAATGCCTTAGCGTGGTCAGGGCAGTGGGATTCTGTTTAATTCTCATTGCCATGATAGACTCCAGTTGCGTTGCCAATCCATGGCCACCGCTTCCGGAACACCCGGAAAACGGGGCAGAGGTCTGTATATCCCCACACAGACCCTCTGCTACACCGGAGGGCACCGCCCACCGGACGCAGAACTACGGATTCCCCCCTCCCGGAACGCCCGGAGAGAAGGGTCTTGCGCTTCCTATCGGCAGGTGAGCGAGAAACTTTAATGAAAAAATCAGCGGGCCGGAAACTCGACCGGGGTGTTTACACTGAGGGCCGCACGGCCATCGCGGGTGAGTACCTCGATTTCCAGGTTGTCCGGAGTGACGGTGAAGTAATGGGAGATGACTCGGTACAATTCTTCCTTCATCGACTTCAGTTCGGCATCGGAAATCTGGATACGGTCCTTGGACAGCACCAGTTGCAATCGGTTCTTGGCCACGCTTGCACTGTCACGCTGGCCCAGGAGTCGTCGGATACTGAACATGCTCACCTCCTGAAGAGTCGGGTAAGGAATCCGCGCTTCTCTGCGAAATCGGGGAAGGGGACGGACTCACCAAGAATCCGCCGGCAGATTCGAGAATAGGCCGCCCCGGCCTCAGAACTTGTGTCGAGGACAACAGGCACCCCTTGGTTTCCGCTCACAACCACTTCGGAATCCTCGGGGATCACGCCTAACAGGTCAACGGCAAGGATGTCCACCACGTCCTCCTGGCTCATCATCTCACCGGACTCGACCATTTTCATGGAAAGTCGGTTGACGATGAGTTGCGAGGGCACATCGTGGTGCTGGAGCATGCCGATGATGCGGTCCGCATCGCGCACCGCCGAGACTTCCGGGGTGGTCACAACCACCGCACGGTCCGCCCCGGCAATCGCGTTGCGGAAGCCCTGCTCGATTCCGGCAGGGCAGTCGATGATGATATAGTCAAAACCCTTGCGCAACTCCTCAACCAGTCCCCCCATCTCCTCCGGAGAAACTGCGTTCTTGTCGTCCACCTGCGAGGTTGGGAGCAGAAACAAATTGGGGCTGCGCTTGTCCTTGATCATGGCCTGCCGTGCTGTGCAACGTCCTTTGACCACATCAACGAGGTTAAAGACGATACGGTTCTCCAGCCCCATGAGGAGGTCGAGGTTCCGGAGGCCAATATCCGCATCCACCGCGACCACCGAGCTGCCGGTGTTTGCAAGGGCGGTGCTGAGGTTGGCGGTGGTGGTGGTTTTGCCAACCCCGCCCTTTCCAGACGTGATGACGATCGACTGACTCATACTGATTTGGTCAGGAGCACGGGTGATGTGCTTTGGAGAGGAAGGGAATTCACAGCCGAATCGCTCCGACAGCAATTGCAGGGACGCTACCACGGGACGCGACCTTGCTCCGCGCTCCACGGCGCTGGAAGGTCAGGAGCATTGCGATCAACTCCGCAGGCCCGCACGCTTGGGATTCGATGACGATCTGGCCATTTTCCACAAACGCCCGCTCCGGCCCCGTGACGATGCTGCCCGATTTTTCAGCAGGTGGCTGGGAGATGTAGGAGCCAATCCGGATTTGTGTGGGCTGCATGCGCAACCCGAGGACCGTCACCGTAGCGTCACCTGAGATTCCGGCGTGAACCATGCCCCGGATTGTGCCAAGCACGATGATGTCGCCCTCGGATTCGATTTCAGCTCCTGCGTTCAAATCGCCAAAGACAATGACGCTGTGCTTGCTCTTGATGGTTTGCCCTGAACGCAACGTCTGCCGGACGATCAATCCGGAGTCCGTGTTTAAGCCGGGGTGCAACTCCGATTTTTCCTGATTGACGGGAGTGGGGTTCTCCGCCGGGGGGACTACAGTCTCCAAGGTGGGCAGTGCAAGCTGAGGAGACGCTGCTGCTGATTCCGGAACCACCTCTGATTCGGCCTCCTCCAGAATTGGCTTGGTGTCCGCCTTTGGCGTTGGAGTGTCGGCTTTGGATCCGCGAGACTCGGTGGCGCGCAGTTTGCGGAGACGAGCAGCGTTGCCGTTGGTTTCCAAGGGCTTGAGTTCCAACTCTCCTTCCTGAAGAATCTGGTTCAGTTTGGAGAACTCTTCCGCGCTGAGCGTCCGGGTGTCTGGACCCAACACGATCTCTGAGCCTTGGAAAAAGCGGCGGGAAGAGGTGTCTTGCAGAAGTTGCCGGAGGTCGGACTCGATGACCTCAAACGGAGCGGCTTTATCAAGCACCAAGCCCAAGGCTCCGCCGAAGCCTTTGATTTCGACCGATCGCTCGGCTCCTGAGATGTTCATGTCGTTCGCTTGTCCCTGCGAATTGCGGTTCTCATCCTTGAGAGTACAATGGGTATATCGTTGTTTGAGCAAACATACAACATTTTCCTCAACAATCCCTGAATAAGATGCCCTGCACCTCGTGGATGTGGCTGTTGGCAATGGGGGGGGCGTGCGTCTTTGGGCTGCAAGGATCGATCAGCCTTGCCCTGAGACACCGTCTGGCCCAAGACGCTCCAAGGATGGCCAAGTGCGACCGCGTGGTGCGATCTCCGTATGCCCACGTTGCAGGCATCCCCATTGCTTACAGTGCGGTAGTGTTCTATGCGCTCGTGCTGCTGGCTCTGATTCAGGTTGTTCAGGGAGCCTTGCCGAGGGTCTGGTTGGACGGAGCGATCGTTGTCGGATTGGGGGTGACGTGCTACTATGCCTTTATCCTTTTCTTCAGACTACGGATCGTCTGTGCCGGATGCCTGCGCATTTACCTCGCCAACCTGATGTTGGGAATTGCTTTGGCGGGTTGCCCTCTCGACTGATCCAGCCAGCCGGGGGCCACATCCATTATAGTAAAAGACGTTAAGAATCGAACACTGTTATCCTGAGTTAATATTGTTTAATATCAATGAATTGACTTCCTGTGTTTTAGTAGGA
>PBTB01000055.1 GCA_002726945.1 Deltaproteobacteria bacterium
ACCCGAACCCGAACCCGAACCCGAACCCGAACCCGAACCCGAACCCGAACCGGAGCCTGAGCCCGAACCGACTCCGGAACCGACTCCGACTCCAGAGCCCGAATCCGAACCGACTCCGACTCCGACTCCAGAGCCCGAATCCGAACCGACTCCGACTCCAGAGCCCGAACCGACTCCCACCCCTGCTTCCAAATCCACCCCTGCTTCCAAATCCACCCCTGCTTCCAAATCCACCCCTGCTTCCAAATCCACCCCTGCTTCCAAATCCACCCTGGAACCGGAGCCTGCGGCGTCTGAACCTTTGAAGGACGAAGCTCTTGAAGCACTGTTGGCAGAAGAAGTTGAGACGGGACTTGAGTTGGAAACTGGTTCCGGAGTGGAGGTTGTGACGTCTTCGGCCCTCAATCTCGCAGATGTTGAAGGGGCATCCCGTTTGTCCGAATCCCGCTCCACCACACGAACCGCAGCGGTGCTTCAGGATCAGCAACTGGGACAATTGGCTTTGGAAGCTCCTGCGAGTCGGCCAACATCCACCACTTCCGGGCTGACATCCTCCCTCGTCTCACCGTCGGTTTCGCAAAGCGTAGGGGACAGTCAGTTGACAGTGGCCCTCAACCAACCCTCGCCTGCGGAGGAATTGGAGATTGCCGAGACGATGGAAGAGGAACCGCCGCCGCCCGCAACAGTTGAGGATACAGGACTTCTCAAAGAAAGTGCCCCCGTGCCACGCCGGGAGGCCACTCCCACTCCAGCCCCGGAACGCTTGGCTGCGCCAAAACGCCAAGAACGCAAACAGCAGCTCAAACGCCCCAAGCGGGAGGCAGTACAGAATCGTGTGGAGCAACGTCAACGCACTGTGCAGAAAACGGCGACTCGTCCGAAACAGGCGCAACCGAGACCGCAAGCGGCAAAAATCCGCAGCGAAACCCCGCAGACCTCCGTGTCGCAAACCCCGCAAACCCCGGCGACGACAACCCGGACGACAACCACGGTGACGGCAACCACGACTCCCAAGGTTGCGACGACCTCGGCACAAACACAGACGAGTTTGCCAAAACCCGAACAGCGCCAGGCGGTCACCGTCACCACAGAGGCACAGGCTGATCCGGATGCTGAAGCAAGTTCCGCCACACCGACCGCGAAAACAGCACCCTTGGCTCCGCAGGCTCCGGAAGCGGAAACGGTTGCCGCCGTTTCGGAAAGGACTTCGGCAAGTTCGTCCAGTAGGCCCTCGACTGTGGCGGCAGTGCGTTCCGGAGGCAAGGGACAGGTGGTCAATATCGCCGATTTGGATTTGCAGGAACTGGAAAATCTTTCGCTGGAGGATCTGCGGCAACTTGCGGAACTTCTGCCGGAGGGAGAAAGTTCCCGCGACGGGCCGATCAACGTGAAAGACTTGCTCGCCAAGCTCAAGGGCGCGAAGCTCGACCTCACTCGAATTCGTGCGAAAACCCAACGGCTCACCTCCCAAAAACTGGAAGGCGTGACCGAAGCACTGGAGGGCACCGAGGAAATTTATTCCAAGGGACGCAGTAAAATTCATCGCAAACCACCCCCGTTGAATGTCGTACAGGCCAAGGCGTATTTGCCTAAGATTGACGAATTGCTGCGGAAGGACTGGAAATTGCCTGTTGAAATGGACCCGGAGTTGCGGGTGCGGGTTTCGGTGGTGGTCCGCCGGGACGGCATGGTGCTGCAATACGAGCTGATCAAGCTCTCCGGGAACGAGTTTTTTGACGAATCGGTGCGGCGGTTGTTTGCCAAAACAGAGATGCTGCTGCCGCTGCCGATGGACTTTGAGGCCCATGCCGCCGAGATTGACTTGCGATTCCGGCCTTAATTCGGTTTGCTATCAAGTGCATTCCAACCCGCGACCAAGGAGATGACATGAAGAGCTGGTGGAAGGGGGCTGCGGCCCTAATCCTTTCCTTGACCCTGACCTCGGCGATCCACGCCGCGCAGGTCTATGACATTGCCAACCCCTCCATCCAGAAGACGGTGCTCGCCGTCAAGGCGACGGAGGACACGGCCAAGAATCAGGCGCTGGTGGCGCGTCTGAAGCAACTTTTGGACAAGACCCTGCTTTTTCGGACGGTGGACGAACCGAGCGGTGCCGAGTTCAGCATAACGGTTTCGGACTCAGTGGAATCCGGTCGAGTCGTACTGGAACTTGAAGAAACACAAGGCTCCGGGAAGTTCAAGGCGATCCGCTTTGGCGTGTCGTTCCGCAAGCAGGATGATGAGTATCTGGGCAAGCGTGCCGCGCAGATCGGCAATGTCGCCCTCCAGAAGCTCTTTGGCCTGCGTGGGGCGTTGGGCAGTTCACTCGTCTGGTCCGAATGGAGCGACAAGGACGTCCGCAAGCAAGTCCTCATGGAGGTGACCTTTGGAGAGAAGCCCCGCAAGACGCGGGTGAGCTACAACCTCTATGGCAACGCTGGAGTGACATGGAACCCCAAGGGGGACATCATCCTCTACACCGCTCAGACGGGCTCCGGCAATTTGGTGCTGGCCCAGCTTTTCCGGCCTTTGCGGGCCAAGAGCCTCACCGTCTATGACAAGGGCGGCAAGGGGAGTGCGGCAGCATGGGGTGCAAACGGCAAGGTGTACGTCGCAGAGTTCGTGAGCCGCACCAACACGGACATCTTCGAATACAGCATTCCGGCGGATCCCTACCAAGCCAAGGATCCAAGCATGCTCCGACTTCGCAAACTCACGTCGCGTCCATCCATTGAAACAGAACCGGCGGTGTCTCCGGACGGCAAGCAACTCGCCTACATCTCCGACCGCACCGGAAAACCGCAGATTTACCTCATGAACCTCGGCAGCAAGAAGGTGAGTCGGCTGACCCGGCAAGGAGCCTACAACGCCAACCCGGCATGGTCTCCGGACGGCAACTTCATCGCCTTCTCCGCACGGCGCTCCAGAGGGGCAGCGATCTTCCGGGTTAACATTGCATCCGGGGAGGAAAGCCAAGTGACGCCGTTTGGCATTGAGGCCGAAGATCCCACTTGGTCTCCGGACGGTTCAATGATCGCCTTCACGGGTCTCAAGGGCGCGACCAGTAAAATTTATTACTTGCTTTCGTCCGGAGGCGGCTACCAGCGGCTCACCACTTCTGGAGCCGGAGTCCACGAAAGCAAGCCCGCTTGGGGTGGCTTCCTGCGCTGATTGCCGACCATGCTACGCCTCTTTCTGCTTGCTGCCAGCTTTTGCGTGTTGGCCGTGTCGGTGCTGGCGCAGAATGCCGAGATCAAGAAGCTCCGGCGCCTCGTCAACGAGGTGCAGCTGGAGATGTTCTCGGTGCAGGATGAGTTGACGATGCTGGTGCAGGAGCAGAGTGCCGAGCTGGAGCAACTACGCGAGCAGGTCCGCACACTGACGGACACCAACCAGTCGCTCCAGCAGGAAGTGGAGGATTTGCTGGTCAAAAACTCCCTGATGCAGGATGAGTTGAAAGTGCTTCAGGACACCAGCGCGGGCAAGCAGTATGAGGAGATGCAGCAACTCGCCCGCGCCCTTGTCCTTTACCGAATTCAGGAGCCGCAAGCCCTGGAACTGACCCTGCTGGAACTCATCAACGAGGGAGCAAATTTTCCAAAGGATTTGCTCATCCTCATGCTTGGTGAGGCCAAGCGTCAACAAGGAATCCCGGAGGAGGGTCTGGGGTTCTTTGTGACGATCATTACCGACTTTCCGGAAAGCCCCTACCAGAATTACGCGATCTTTCAGGCCAGTGAACTGTTGGGTGAACTGGAACAGCCGGACGAGCAAATCGCCCTGCTGGATTCGCTCCGGGACGATCCTGGACGCTACGGCGAGCTTGCCCGCGAACGCCTGCAAACGCTCCGTCAGTAGCTACCTTCCCGCAGGCAGGTTGCTGTGTTTGCACTTGCGTTTTCCCCCCGTTACGCTTCAATTTTGCATTGCAGGAGCAGTCCCGGTTTTCCAGGAATGGTCAACTTTCAATCATTGACAAAGGCGTAGCCATGCTGATCCACACGCATTTCAAAACCAGGGTACTCCTTGGAGTGTTGTTGCTGTCGTTCACGCTTGGAGCCGGACTGGCTTGGGCGAACGTGAAGGAGGAGAACTCTGGAAAAACCATGGACCAAGCCTCTGGAGCAACTGCAGATGATGCGGATCAATCCGGTTGGACCAGCCTCTATCCGGAGGGAAATTTGGCAGAAATCATGGACAAGGTGGTAACGAACCATCTGGTGCAGAACAACGGCACTCAGGATTTCTACCAGATTTCGGAACAGGAGATCGTGTGGCTGGATGAGGTGAACCGGATGCGGCAGGAGTGGCAGTCGGAACTGCTGCGGCTGGAAATCGCCTACCGTACCGCGCTGAGCCAACTCTTGCTCGACAAGGTGGAGCGCCACAACCGCAACCTGCTCCGCAAGCAGTACACGGACGCGATCAACCGCCTCCACGCCACCATCAACCAGCGTAATCGGCAGATTGCCGAACGCAAGAAGCAGTACATCAAGGGTTTGGAGCAACTGAGCTTTTCGGCGCTGGTGGTGGTACGGGTGCCTTTCACAAAAAATCTCGCCAAGCGGGTTCAGAAGCAGAACCTGACGGACCACATCTTTTTGGTGTCCGGCAAGGCCGCATTGCAGCAAATCCAGCGTAAGCACACGGTGCGTTTGGGGTTGCCGGTGAAGGAGGGTCTGCTTCACAAGGTGTACCTTTATCCGGAGAACATCTCGCGCTACGATGCACAGGCCGGGGAATACGTGTACCTCTTCCAGCGCGTGGAGGTCAGCCCCTTTGCCTCGGGAAGGGCGACAGCGAAAAAAAGGAAGAAAACACTCCAGGTGATGGTGGATGCCCTCAACACTCCGGAAGAGGTTGCCGCGTACTTGGCGCAGGAAGGCGTGGGGGATGAGCGTTTGAGGAATTGGATCGCCAGCGAATTGGCCTATCACGCTGCCAGCAATCGCTTTGTCCTGGGCAACACGTCCGGACGCTTGCAGCAGTACGAGAACCAGCAGCAGGGCTTGCGCCAGGAAATCACCGTCATCCTTGATCAGATTGACGAGCTGGTGCGGCAGAAAAAGTCACTCAAGGACACGGGGGCCGTGGAGCGTAGTCAGGCGCAACTCGACACGACCGGGCAAGCCTACCAGGACCACTACTCCCGGCAGACACTGCTCAGCTTTGCCAAGTACACGATTGACTCGGACACAGTGTACTTCAGCAACCGCCCAACCATTGGCATTGAGCAATCAGTGGAGGTTCGTGGTGAGGAAGACAAGGCACTCAAGATTCCGATCAGCAACCGCGACCTCAAAACCATTTTTCAGGAGATGATGGTTTCTGCCAGCCAGACCCAGCGCTTCAACACGAAGGCCGAGCCTCACCAAGTGTTCAAGGTGGAACCGATCCGCTATGGCCTGATCAAGGACCAGATCAAGTGGACTCCTGCAACTGAGGAGTTCCGGATTCTCAAGCTTGGCCGGGGCAACATCGGTTCACGGACGCAGTATGTGGTGCATCTGGCGTTGCGTTCGGAGTTGGAAGGTTCAGCCTCCTTCCCGGTGGTTCCGACAGGCGTGTGCGACTACATGGTGTTCTTCGATTCCGGAAGCCACTGGTTGACGGACAAAGCCAAAGGGAAACTGGAAAAGGCGGCAGGCTGCTTGCGGAAGTATCCGGAGCAGACGGTTTATGTGAGAGGTCACACCGACTCGCGCCACGTCAAGTGGCTCAAGGGGCGCTCGGTGAGCAACAACGTGGACCTCGCCATGCGGCGGGCGCAGATGGTGTTTGGCCACCTGCGCAGTTTGGGATTTGATCCAAGGCGTTTTGAACTGGTGAGTTTCGGGGCGCGTCAGCCCGCGCAGAAAACCGGCAAGGACGAATCGGTGAAAGGAAACCGCCGTGTGCAGATTCTTTCCCGACCGAAGACACTGTTTGAGTAGGAGAATCGGCGGCGGACCGATGGCTCAGGTGCGGATTGGCTTGCCGTTGCGGAATTGTCCAGTGAAGGCGGACTTGCCTGCCTTGGAGAAGAGGGTGCCCTGTCCGTGTCGTTGGTTGTCCACCCACTCACCCTCGTAGAACACCTTGCCGTTGGAGCGGTACTGTTTGCCAAGTCCGTTGAGTTTGCCCATCCGGAAGGTGCCCTCGAAGGCAAGTTGCCGCTTTGCGGTGAACACCTTGCCCTCGCCTTCACGCTGATCGGCAACCCAGCCGCCTTCATAGAAAACCGAACCGTTGGCGCGGAACTCCTTTCCGGAACCGTGACGCTTGCCGTTCTGGAAACTGCCTTCGTAGGCCGGCACACCCCCAGCGGCATACAACACCCCCGCCCCATGTCGCTGATCCTGTGCCCATGAGCCTTCATAGAGGAGGCTGCCGTTTTGGTAGAACTCCTTGCCGGGACCGTTACGAAATCCAGCCTTGAAATCGCCATGATAGGCGATGTTACCGTTGTTGTAGTAGAGGACACCCGTCCCTGCGCGTTCACCGTTCGTGTAGATTCCCTTGTAAAACACAAGTCCGTTTTTGTGATACTCGACTCCCAACCCATCGCGGATTCCGGAGATGAAGCTGCCCTTGAAGGCAACGGAGCCATCCGGAGTGAAAATACGCCCCTCGCCGTGTCGTAGGCCCGCAAGCCACGCGCCTTCATAAAGCAGGGTTCCGCTTTCCCGGAACTCCTTGCCGGCGCCTTCCTGCTTGCCCTGCTGAAACTCGCCTTCATAGAGCAACGCGCCGAAGGGGGAGCGGAGCTGCCCCTGTCCATGCCACTGGTTGTTGGCGAACTCTCCCTCGTAGAGCAGTTCCCCATTTTTCCGGAATTCCTTGCCCTGACCTTCGCGGCTGCCTTTGCGGAATTGTCCATTGAACACCAGGTGAGCTTCTGGAGAAAAGAGCAAACCGCGCCCATGTTTCTTGTTCTCCACCCAAGCGCCTTCATAGAAAAGCGAGCCGTCCGTGCGGAATTCCTGTCCGGAGCCGTGGCGCTGGTTGCCCTTGAATGCTCCACGATAGACGGCGGTTCCCTCTAGGCTGAGAGGATGCCCATGCCCTGCTTTTGATCAATCTCCCAACTTCCGGTGTAGTAGAGGGTGCCGCCTTCAAGATATTCGGAGCCGAGGCCGTGACGGCGTCCTTCCCGGAATCCACCTTCATAGGCCAACTCTCCAGCAGGAGTGAGCAGCTTTCCGGAACCGTGACGCTGACCCTGTTCCCACCGCCCGTCGTAGAGCAGGGAGCCATCCTCACGGAACTGCTTTCCGGAGCCGTGCCGCTTGGCGTCCTGAAACCCGCCCTGATAGGCAAGATTGCCATTGGGGAAGTAGAGCGCACCCGCACCATGCCAGCGCTGGTTTTCCCAAGCCCCGTCATAGAGCAGGGAGCCATCCGCCCGGAACTCCCGACCCGTGCCGGAACCGTTGATGAGCTTGCCTTCAAAGGTGACCCGCCCATCGGAGGCGAAGAGTTTTCCGGAGCTGCTACGCTCCCCATTCGTCCACTCGCCTTCAAAATAGAGCGAGCCATCCTTGCGGAATTCTTGGCCGTGGCCGTGGCGTTCGTTGTCCTGGAAACCACCCTCGAACGCGACCACGCCATCCGGAAAGAAAATCTTGCCTGCGCCGTGTTTCTGGTTCGCACTCCATGCACCTTCGTAGTAGGGCGAGCCATCGTCTCGGAACTCGCGCCCCAAACCCTCGCGCTGTCCGTTCCGGAAGCCGCCCTCATAAGCGGTGGTGCCGCTGGGGAAGAAGGCGCGGCCTTTGCCGTGGCGCAGATTCTCCTGCCAGCCACCCTCGTAGTAGAGTGAGCCGCCTTTGCGAAACTCCTGTCCCTGTCCCTGTCGCTGTCCGTGAGCAAACTCGCCCTCGTAGAGTGGCACCTCGCTGGAGTCGCTGGAGGTGTTGGAGTAGAAAAGTGTGCCCTTGCCATGGCGCTGACCGTCCTGCCACTGCCCCTTGTAAAGGGGAGTGCCATCGCCCTGATACTCGGTGCCGTGGCCGTGGATGGTGCCGTTTCTGAATCTTCCTGCAAATGCAAGCATGCCCTTGGGGGTGGAGACTTCGCCTTGTCCGTGCCGAGTCCCGTTCTTGAATCCGCCTTGGTAGGCCAGCATGCCCTGCTCGTCGTATTCCTTGCCGGAACCATTCAGGATGCCCTCCATGAACTGCCCTCTCAGGTAGGGGAGGCCGTTGGGGTGGTACAGCGTTCCGGCCCCCTGCTGGGCATCGTCTTGCCACTCGCCGTCATAGTAGAGCGAGCCGTCGTCCCGGAACTCCTTCCCATGTCCGTGACGCTGGCCGGCCACCACCTCGCCTGCATAGGCAAGCTGCCCCTCCCGAGTGTAGTATTTCCCGGCACCGTGATGCTCATCGTCCTGCCACTGCCCGCTGTAGAAGAGTGAGCCGTCATCGCGGAACTCTTCACCGAAACCGATGCGGATGTCATCCACAAAGGCACCCACGAAAATCTTGGTCCCGTCTGGAGAGAAGAGGGAACCCTGCCCGTGCTTGCGGTCGTTCTGCCACCCTCCGCTGTAGAAGAGCGAACCGTCATCGCGGTACTCATCTCCGGCTCCGGAGCGTACCCCGTTTTCCAGGGTTCCCTGAAAAGAGGGAGTCCCGCTGATGCTGAAGAAGGTGCCGGATCCATGCTTGGCACCGCTCGCAAATTCACCCTCGTAGTAGGGTGTTCCATCCTGACGGAATTCCTTGCCGTTGCCTGCGGCAAGGTCATGCTGGAACCCACCCTCGTAAAGCTTGGAACCCTCCTCGTCGTAGAGCGCCCCCTGTCCGTGTTTTTGGTCTCCGCGCCAGTCGCCTTCATAGTAGAGGAGACTGTTTTCCACAAGGTACTGGCCTGGGCCGTGGCGGTCTCCGTTTTGGAAACTCCCGGCGTAAACATGACCGTTGGCGTAGGTGTAGGTGCCTTTGCCGTGTGGCTGGTCATTTTGCCACGCGCCTTCGTAGGACGAACCATCGGAGTAGTAGATAGTGCCGGGGCCGTGCTTCTGCCCTTCATGCCACGCTCCGGAGTAGTGGAGTTGTTCGCCCTTGAAAAAGTAGTTCCCCATGCCGTGCCACAATCCCTGCTGGAACTCTCCGGTGTAGCGCTCGCCATTGGCGTAGGCGTAGGTGCCTTGCCC
Source organism: Deltaproteobacteria bacterium (assembly GCA_002726945.1). GTDB lineage: Bacteria > SAR324 > SAR324 > SAR324 > NAC60-12 > UBA8110. The sequence goes on from PBTB01000055.1 coordinate 9,137, forward strand.
ATGGGGCTGGTCGTTCTGCCACTGCCCGTCATACGACGAGCCGTCTTCTGCGAAGAACCTGCCCTGCCCGTGCTTGCGGTCCTGCTGCCAATCGCCATTGTAGTAGAGGGTGTTCTTGTCGAGGAAATACTTGCCCTGTCCCTGCCGGATGCCGTGGTCAAACTCCCCGGAATAGCGATTGCCGTTGGCATAGGTGTAGGTTCCGTGTCCATGAAAGAGATCGCCCGCCCACTGCCCTGCGTAAGCGGAACCGTCCTCGTAGTGGATGACGCCCTGTCCGTGCTTCTGATCATTCTGCCAGTCACCGTCGTAGTAGAGGGTGGCTTTGTCGAGAAAATATTTGCCCTGTCCGTCACGGATGCCCTGCTTGAACCTGCCGGCATAAATCTGCCCGTTTGCGTAGGTGTAGGTCCCCGCTCCGTGAATCTGGTCATTCTGCCACATGCCTGCGTAGACGGAGCCGTCTTTGTAGAAAATGGAACCCCTTCCATGCTTGCGACCCTGCTCCCAGTTCCCTTCGTAGTGGAGGGTGTCCTTGTTGAGGAAGTACTTGCCCTGCCCGTGCCAGAGTCCGTTTTGGAATACTCCGGAATAGATGCGCCCGTTGGCGTAGGTGTAGGTCCCCTCTCCATGTGGCTGATCCTGATGCCACAAACCCGCGTAGGATGAACCGTCCTCAAAATGGGTGGTGCCCTCACCGTGCCGCAGTCCGTCTTGCCAGCTGCCCTTGTGCCACGGTGTGTTGTTCCGGAAGAACGTGCCTTCCCCATCAAGAATGAACTCCCCTTGCCCGATGGATTTCACCCTGCCCTCATAGTGTTCACCCTGTGCCTTGTTGATGTGGAGCGTCACCACACCATCCGGAACGCCCATGTGCCAACTTCCCTTGAGCAGTGGGCGGCCGTCTTCACGATGCAGGGTTCCTGTGCCGTGATAGGCTCCATTCCGAAAGCCGCCTTCGTATTGCAGAATGCCGCTAGGCCAGTAGCTCTTGCCGGAACCGTTGTACTTGCCGTCCCGGAAGCCGCCATCATAAACTGCACGGAGGTTGCTTCCGAACAGCACCCCCTTCCCGTGGAACACCACAGCGCCGTTACTCTCCAGCCGGATTGGTCCCTGATAATGAATTTGGTTTCCGGAGTTGGTGTAAACGGTCATCTGGTCTTGGGGTTGTCCCAAACGCCATTTCCCTTGGAGGTGTGGTCGTCCAGTATCCCGGAACAGTGTTCCTTTGCCGTGATACTTGCCTTTGGCGAACATCCCCTCGTAATGCTGTCGTCCGTTTTCCCAGAAGAGCGAGCCTTTACCGTGGTGCTGGTTTTTGGCGAACTTGCCCTTGTAGCGCACTCGTCCGTTGGACCAGCGTTCCTGCCCGGAGCCATGCTTTTTCCCGTTCTGGAACTCACCTGCATAGGAGACTTTGCCTGTGGTTGTGTAGAGAACACCCTGTCCGTGGAAGCGGTCGCCCTTGAGTTGTCCGATGTAGCGTTTCTTGCCGTTGGGGTGGAAATAGAGCGTGGTGTAGGCCGCGATACGGGCTTCAGCGAATTCGACATGCTGTTTGAATCTGGGATCTTTCCGGTGTTTTTTCAGGTAGGTTTTCCAGACGATGATCGGACTCTTGCGCAGTTCAGATTCGTTCATCAGCGCCTCGGCCTTGGCATCATCAAACTGCAACTGCTCCAGCGCCTGTTCCGCATCGCGGATACGGGGTTTCGCGTGGACTTTGGTCCGATAACGAATGATGAAACTCCGATAGCCCTTGGATGTGTTCTGCTGCTTGGCTTGGGCGTAATACTTTTCAACGTCCTCAAGTTGCAACTCGGCAATGAGGGCCCTTGCCTCTCCGATAAACGGCTGAGCCTCCAGAACCTTCCGGTATTTGGTGGTGAAGAGACGGAGCGTGGCAACAGATTTCTTCTGTTTGGCCTGCGCAAACGCCTGCTTGATCTTATCGGTGATCAGTTCGCTGACACGGACGCTAGCCGATTGCACCTCCGGAGAATCCGGATTGGCGGATTCGTACTGCTGGAGGAACTTGCGGTAAGCGGCAACCGTGTCCTGCTGTTTCGCGGACTCAAAGTGCAACTCGCGGATGCGATTTTCGGAGAGGGCGATTTGCTCCGCCGCCTCTGGAGTTTCCTTGTAGTCAGAGATGAAGGCTTGGTAGCCGGGAACCGTGTCCTTGGCTTGGGCCTGTCCGAAACGCAGTTTCCAGATGTGGGTGCGGGCCTTGGCCACGAACGGGGCGGCTTGGGGTTCCGGCTCGTACTTGGCGATGTAGGCTTCATAGGCTGGAATGGTGCCATCCTGCACCGCCTGCTCGAAATCAGGCTGGATCGTGGAACAGCCAATCAGGAGGGCGGCAAGCAGGGCTGCGGCCCAGAGGAAGCATTGCGAAGGCATACCTTGAATTTATGAGTCAAATACAACTAGAAGGATAGCAAAGCCTAAGCCAAATGCCCATGTGATCATCAGCGTCGCGGCAGTCACTGGCTAAAAGCTTGCGGGCACCAATGAGAAACGGATCGAAAGAACGTTTTCAGAATGCCTTGAAAACCGGGTTTGCCTTGAAATTTCGGTGGGAACAAGCATACTTGGAAGTGTTCAAGTCCTTTGTAGCAATGTTTCCACATGAACTCCCCACCCGTCCGCCCGTCCTTTCGTCGTTTAAGCCGCCTCGTTCGCATTGGTGACGTGACGGTCGGAGGCGACGCGCCCATCCGGATTCAGTCGATGCTCACCTCCAACACTACGGATGTGGCCGCCTGTGTTGAGGAAATCGGGCGCTTGCATCGTGCGGACTGCGAGATCATCCGACTGACGGTGCCGAATCAGAAATCGGTGGATGCGCTTCCGCACATCCGCAAGGGGATGCAGGAGCATGGCATCTCACGTCCGCTGGTTGCCGACATTCACTTTAACCCACCGCTCGCAGTTGCGGCCTGCGAGTTTGTCGAGAAGGTCCGCATCAATCCCGGAAACTACGCGGATCGCAAGCAGTTCAAGATCCGGGAATACACGGACGTGCAGTACGCCGAGGAACTGGAGCGCGTCGAAGAAACGCTGCTGCCGCTGATCACAAGCCTGAAAAAGCACAGACGCGTCCTGCGCATCGGCACCAATCACGGCTCACTCTCCGACCGTGTGATGAACCACTACGGCGATTCTCCGGAAGGCATGGTACAGTCGGCGTTGGAGTTCCTGCGCATTTTCCGCAAGCACAACTACCACGACATCGTGCTGTCCATGAAATCTTCCAACCCCATCATCATGATGCAGGCGTATCGACTGCTCGTGCAGCGCATGGATGAGGAAGGCATGGACTACCCGCTGCACCTCGGGGTCACCGAAGCCGGTTCCGGAATCGAGGGGCGCATCAAGAGTGCGGTTGGCATCGGCGGGTTGCTTGTTGATGGACTGGGCGACACCATTCGTGTTTCCCTCACCGAGCCCTCTGAAAACGAGATCCCGGCGGCACAGGCCATCTTGCAGGCCACCCGCGCCCGTTTGTACAAAGCAGACTTCATCTCCTGCCCATCCTGCGGGCGAACCTTCTTCGACCTGCAAACAACCACCGTGCAGATCAAGGAACGCACCGCGCACCTCACCGGCGTGAAGATTGCCGTGATGGGCTGTGTGGTCAATGGTCCGGGCGAGATGGCCGATGCCGACTTCGGCTACGTCGGCGCAGGCCCAGGGAAAATTCACCTCTACAAGGGGCAGACCCTGATCGAACGCAATGTTCCCTCTGCAGTTGCGGTGGACCGACTGGTTGACCTGCTCCGGGAGGAAGGCGTGTGGTTTGAACCCGGCATCACGCAGACAGCGTGATCCGAAACCCGATTCCCCCTTCTTTACGGCTGCACCCTTTGCACGGAAAGAGGACAGGACCGCACTCCGTTTCAGTGTCCATACAGTACCGGCACCTTGGAGTTGGAGATTCGTGAGCAGGCAATCATTCTGATCAAGCGAGTGAATTGTAAATTACTGATTCAACTCAACATGTCAAGCTGTTTTGCCCGGTTGGATCCTACAGCCTTTTTGGTCAAGAACCTCGAGAACCCTGCACTTGCTGACGAAGGTGCATGTGCATTCGTGACTCCGGACAGCCCGGCTTCCCGAATTTCCTGCCGTATTCCGGACGGTCAATCGCGTTAAACCAATGATATTTAATTAAATTAATATACCAAATTACTTGTCTTTTTATGGATTTTCATCGTTATTTCTCCATTGAATATCAGGATATTTAAATTTTTATAGGCCTTTAATCTCAAAAAATCCTGTATAATACAGGTACATTTATTCAAAGAAATTAACTAAATTCAGATCCACTTGATAACTCATTCCTGAGCTTTCCTGCCCCATGACCTCACTGCCCAAAGCTTACGATCCACAAGTCTTTGAATCCCAAATTGCCGAGCAGTGGGAGTCGCAACGCCTCTTCCAGGCCGATGTCACATCTGAGCGAAAACCCTTTGTGATCTCCATGCCTCCACCCAATGCGACGGGGCAGTTGCATGTGGGCCATGCGGTGATGCTTGCGCTGGAAGACATCCTCATCCGCTGGCATCGCATGATGGGCGACGAGGCGCTTTGGGTTCCGGGAACCGACCACGCGGCGATTGCAACCGAGAATGTGGTCCTCAAGCAAATCCGGGAACAGGAGGGCATCGCCAATCCCCGCGCCGAGTTGGGACGCGAAGAGGTGCTGCGGCGCATCGCAGAATACGTTGAGCAGTCGCGGGGTACGATCCGCAACCAAGTGGTGGCGATGGGGTCGAGTTGTGACTGGAGCCGCGAACGCTACACGATGGACCCCCAACTCAACCGCTGTGTCAATGAAACCTTCGTGCGCATGTACGAGGCGGGATTGATCTACCGGGGGCCTCGCATCGTCAACTGGGATCCCAAGCTGCACACCAACGTCTCGGATGACGAGGTGGACCGCAAGGAGGTGCAGTCGTCCTTCTACACCTTCCAGTACGGACCCTTCCAGATCGGCACGGTGCGCCCGGAAACCAAGTTCGGCGACAAGTACGTCGTCATGCATCCGGAGGACCAACGCTATGCCGAGTTCCAGCACGGTGACACCTTCGAGTGCGAGTGGATCAACGGGTCGGTGGTTGCCACGATCATCAAGGACGAGGCGGTGGATCCGGAATTCGGAACGGGCGTGATGACCATCACCCCGTGGCATGACCACGCGGACTTTGAAATCGCCGAACGCCACGGACTCGACAAGGAAGCGATCATCGATTTCAACGGAAAACTGCTGCCCGTCGCACAGGAATTTGCAGGCATGGGCATTGATGAGGCACGTCCGAAAATCGTGGAAAAGCTCCAGGGCAAGGGGTTGCTGGTGGACTCGGACGAAAGCTACACCCACAGCAAAGCCTTCAACAGCAGGGGCGGCGGTGCCATTGAGCCGCAAATCCGCGAGCAGTGGTTCATCGATGTCAACAAGCCCGTGGTTCCGTGGCAGGGTGAGCAGTGCAGCCTGCGTGAAGTGCTCATCGCCGTCGTGCGTTCCGGAGACATCCGGCTGGTGCCTGACCGCTTCAACACAACCTACTTCCACTGGGTGGAGAATCTGCGCGACTGGTGCATCTCCCGCCAAATCTGGTGGGGACACCGCATTCCGGTGTATTACCGCGATGGCGAAATGCGGGCCTCCGTGCTTCCGCTCGACCCTGCCGAGGGCTGGGAGCAGGATCCAGACACGCTGGACACGTGGTTTTCCTCCGCGCTCTGGACGTGGAGCACACTGATCGATCCGGAGCAGGCCGAGGATTTTTCGCTGTCGTTTGAGGAACTGCTGAAGCGCAGTCCGGACTTCCAGAAGTTCCACCCCACTCAGGTGATGGAAACCGGCTACGACATCCTCTTCTTCTGGATCGCCCGCATGATTCTGATGACGACCTACATGATCCGCGAGGTCCCCTTCAAGACCGTTTACCTGCACGGACTCGTCCGATCCCGCGATGGCAAGAAGATGTCCAAGTCCAATCCGGCAACCTGTATCGACCCGCTGGAGAGCATCGAGCAGTACGGCACCGACGCCCTGCGGCTCGCACTCATTGTCGGCACAGGACCAGGGCAGGATTTGCGACTCTACCCGGAGAAGCTTGAAGCCTGCTGCCGCTTCGCCAACAAGGTCTGGAACGCAGGGCGTTACATTCTCATGACCATCCCGGAAGGGACGCCGATCACACCACCGCAGCAGGTGCAGTCGGAACTCGCGCAGTGGCTGCTCCACGGATTGAATCGGCTGGTGCAGGATGTGCAGGACAGCCTGTTGGCTTACCGACTTTCGGAGGTGATTGACTCGCTGCGTGGTTTCTTCTGGGGGGAGTTTTGCGACTGGCACCTCGAAATGGACAAGAAACCCGAGCACCACCTGGAGGACAACCAGGTGCTGGCCTATGCCTACACCACGCTGCTCAAATTGTTGCATCCGTATGTCCCCTTTGTCACCGAGGCCCTGTGGTCGCAGTTTGGACAAGACCGAATGCTCACCGTGAGCAACTGGCCGCAACCACAACCCGCATATCATTTTCCGGAAGCCCACGTCCGCATCGAGCTTGTCAAGGAAGCCATCGCCCAAATCCGCGCTCTGCGCGACAAGGCGAATCTTGGACTCGATAAAAAAGTTGCTGCCAGCCTCGATTCTGTTGCCAACGCCCCACTGTTTGAAGCGAACCGCGACCTCATCGTCCGCCTCGCCCGCTTGAGTGCACTGGAGATCCGTTCTGTCGAGCCGGTTCCAGGAAATGATGCGCTGGCGGCGTACTTTCAGGACACGCTGGTCCGCATTGACGCAGCGGCGGTTGATTGGCACAAGGAGATCGAGGTGCTTAACAAGAAGCTCAAGACTGAAAACGGGTTCCTTGCCAAAAGCGGCAAGAAACTCGAAAACGCAGGGTTCCTCAGCAAGGCTCCGGAACACATTGTAACCAAGCTGCGAAGCAAGGTTTCCGACACTGAGAAAACCGTTGAGGCGTTGCGTCAGCAAATCCAGGAACTTGAACGGTTGGCGAACTGAATGATGTCACATCCTGCTGAAGTTGAGAAAACTGCAGCGGCTGGGCAAGCATCCTTCATGCGTGACCCGACCGCCCCACAATCAGGAGGCCCAGCATGAAACCAGTGCAGAAGTGGGCGGTCCAGGGGACGCTACTACTGTTGGCTCCAGCGTTGCTGCAAGCGGAGGAAGCCGCCAGCATTCCGGAAGGAGGCAACGTGGCGGAGCCGACTCACACGGTGTTGCAGCACCGTCAACCCGCGTTGATGTTGGCCGGGCGCTGGGAATCCGGGATTGACATCCGGGGTTGGTGGGCGAGCGAGAAGTTCGATGGCATCCGTGCACTCTGGGATGGCACCAACCTCCTGACTCGCCGGGGCAACCCCACCGTTGCACCGGAGTGGTTCACGGCAGGGCTTCCGGAATGGCCACTTGATGGGGAACTATGGGTCGGGCGGAAGCAGTTTGCCAAAACCCTGAGCATCGTGCGGGACGCGGTTCCAGGAGCGGAGTGGGTGCAGGTGCGCTTTCTCGTTTTTGACGCACCGCAAGCTCCGGGCGGCTTCGAGCAGCGGCAGGCGTTTCTCCAACAGTGGCAACCTCCGGAACACGTCCTGCTCGTGACGCACGAACAAATCACTGACGTGGTGGACTTGCAAGCGCGGCTGGCCCGTGTGGAGCAGAACGGCGGCGAGGGTTTGGTGCTGTGTCGTCCTAGCTCGCTTTACACGTCCGGACGCAGTGGCGACTGGCTCAAGGTGAAGTCCTACGAGGAGGGGGATGCCGTGGTGATCGGCTACCTTCCCGGCAAGGGCAAGCACAGCGGACGCCTCGGCGCGTTGCAGGTGCGGCTGGCGGACGGGCGCGAGTTCAAGATCGGCACGGGTTTCAGCAACGCTGAGCGGGAAGCGCCGCCGCCGCTTGGCAGCACCATCACCTTCCAGTATTCCGGATTCACGAAAACAGGCCTGCCGCGCTTTGTGGTGTTCCTCCACATTCGAGACGAATTTTGACCAAACCCCCCATGCTCAAGACTGCCGTCATCGGGGTCGGCTACCTTGGACGCTTCCATGCCCAAAAACACACCGCCCTGCCGGAGTGCGAACTCGTTGGAGTGGTGGACTCCAACCCGGAACAGGCGCGGACGGTGGGCGAGGAACTGGGAGTACCGTGGCACACGGAACCAGACGCGGTGTGGGATCAGGTGGAGGCTGTGAGCATTGTCGTGCCCACCTGCGCCCACCACTCCATCACCAAACCCTTTCTGGAACGCGGCATCCACGTTTTGCTGGAAAAACCCTTTGCAGCCTCCATCGTGGAAGCGGAGGCACTGACCACCCTCGCGGAGGCGAAAGGCACCGTGTTGCAAATTGGGCACTTGGAGCGCTTCAACGTCGTCTATACGGGATTCCGGGAGCATATCGGCAAGCCGCAGTTTGTGGAGAGCATCCGCATCGCACCCTTTCCCAAGCGTGGCACCGATGTGGACGTGATCCTTGATTTGATGATCCACGACATTGACCTTGTGTTGGCGGTGGTGCAGGAAATGCCGGAAGCCGTGGAAGCCACCGGAGTGCCGATCCTCACAACGAGCATCGACCTCGCCAGTGCTCGGCTACGCTTTCCCGGAGGCTGCATGGCCAACCTCACCGCGAGCCGTGTTTCCGACAAAGCCGAGCGGCGCATGCGCATCTTCCAATCCGGACTCTACCTCTCGCTCGATTACGGCACCGGGCAGGCGCGGCGGCTGCAGGTCAATCCCCAGAAATTCATTGATCCAGAAACGCTGCACCCCGAAACCTTCCAGTTTGAACGTGGAGACGCCCTGCTGGAAGAAGTCCGGAGTTTTCTTGATTGCGTGCGCACCGGAAACGCTCCACAGGTTTCCGCGCAGGACGGACTCAACGCGATGCGAGTGGCCGCACAGGTGCAGGAGCAAATTGGACACTGATGCTGCTGCTCTCCCGTTCCGTCTTCCTCCAGTTCGTGCCCCCGTTTTTGCTCACCACGGGGGTGCTGACTTTTGTGCTGTCGATGGACACGGTGTTCCGGCTCATCAACCTGATTGTGGACCGGGGTGTGAAGCTCTCCAGTGTCTCGTTGATGCTGCTTTACCGCACCCCGCAGTTTCTCTCGGTGACCATCCCAATTGCAACCGGGCTCGCCGTGGTTCTGGTGGTGGTCCGGCTGTCGTTGGATCACGAACTGACTGCGCTGCGGGCGTCGGGCTACAGCTACGGTCAGCTTGGACGCATCGCCACCGGGTTCGGCTTGTTGACCACCGCCTTGGGATTGCTGATCACGTTGGTGCTCCAACCTCTGGGGTACCGTGCTTTTGAAGATGAGAAGTTGCGAATCTTGAAATCTCACACCGCCAAGACGATCAAACCACAGGTTTGGAACTACGACTTTTCCGGAAAGGTGCTGTTCATTGAGGCACTGGGAGCAAATGATCAACTTCAGGGCGTGTTTGTCTCGGATCACCCCATGGGCAAGGACGGCTCCGTCACCGTGGCAAGTTCCGGAAGCGTGGATTTCCTGAAAGAGGAGCAAGCGATTGTCCTCCACTTGCAGGAGGGGGCCATCCACCGCTACAGTCCGACAGGGGGTTATCAGACCGTGACTTTCGACCAGTTCCGCTACGTCTTTGCCCCTCCAAAAATCGTCTCAAACGCAGAAAGCGGACACATCTGGGGCGTGCCGACTCCAGAGTTGTGGCAAGGCAACGACCGCACCTCTCGGGTGGAGTTGCTGCTCCGCCTGACGAATCCTCTCGCCGGGTTGGCTCTCGCGGCCGGTATGGTCTCCCTGAGCATCATTTCTCCACGCCGGTATCGCACCGGGGCCTACCTGCGAGCTTTCATCTTGGTGGTGGTCTACTACCTGACTTGGGTTGCGGCCACAGAAATGGCGACCTACACCGACACCTCGGAGTTGGTGCTGGGTGTTCCCGCTCTGGCGGTGCTTACGTTCGGGATACTCAACCTGCTACGAATGGATGGACTGGGACCCCGCTGAACCCACAAAACGGATGATCATGCACAACGCAATCAAGCGTGTCACTCTGGCAAGCCTGGGCTTAGTGTTTGCACACGGGCTGGCAGTGGCGGACTCGACACTGCTCCGTAAGGTCCAAACCCGCTACCAGCAAACGGGCAGCTTCACCGCCCGCTTTGTGCAAATCGACCAGCGGGTCGAGGTTGGGGAACGTCGTGCTGCAGGAACGGTACGCTACAAGCGTCCGGGGCGGATGCGCTGGCACTACGAAAGCCCGGAAGAGCAGCTTTTGGTCACCGATGGTGAAACGCTCTGGCTCTACGATCCACTTTTGGAAAACGTCACCATCCAGCGCATTGAGCGCGTGGCGCCTGGAACGATGCTGGCCTTCCTGCTGGGCGTGGGCGATCTGGAATCGGATTTTCGGCCCCGTCCCCAAACCCAAACGCTGCTCAATCCACCACAAGGGCTGGTGCTGGAACTGGAACCACGACGTGAGATGGTGAACCTCGACTTCCTGCAACTGGAGGTGCATCCACAAACCAGCACCCTGCAGGCGATTGTCTTGGTCGATGGCACAGGAAACATCCGCACCATCCGGCTGGAGAACATGAAGCACGAGGTGGAGTTGGCCGATAGGGAGTTTGTCTTTGAAGTCACTCCGGATCTTGAAGTGATCCGTCCGGAGTGACCCGTGTCCAAACGCCCCACCCTCCGCAAGGGACTTTCGCTGTTCAACGTTTACACGATTGCAACGGCCACCATGGCGACACCAAAGGCATCCGCCGCCTGCAAGATCAGTTTGCCGAGGGTGCAATCCCGAATCCCTAATCCATCGAATCCAACCCCATGACTCAACTTTCTCTGCGCACCGATGGCCGAGCCGACAACGAAGCCCGCCCGCTGAACCTCACCTTGGATTTCACGATGCACGCGGAAGGCTCCGTGCTGGTGGAGTGCGGAAACACCAAGGTGATCTGCACCGCCTCGGTCGAGGAAGATGTGCCCCCCTTCCTCAAGGGCAAGGACAAGCGTCCCAAGCACGGCTGGGTCACGGCAGAGTATGGAATGCTCCCCCGCTCCACCGGAACCCGGAGAAAGCGCGAAATCGGCAAGGTGGAGGGACGTACTCAAGAAATCCAGCGGCTCATTGGGCGGGCCCTGCGCTCCGTCACCAACCTCCACATGCTCACGCCGTACGCCATCCGGCTCGATTGCGATGTGATCCAGGCCGATGGCGGAACCCGCACCGCCGCCATTTCCGGAGTCTTTGTCGCCTACATCCTTGCCCTGCGAAAGCTGTTTTCTGCAGGCAAGCTCAAGCAGTTTCCGGTCCAGCAACACCTGGCCGCAATCAGTGTGGGTCTGGTGGGAAACCGCACACTGCTCGACCTCAAGTACGATGAGGATAGCACGGCGGAGGTGGACATGAACGTGGTCATGCTTGAGGACGGCAGCCTTGTTGAAGTGCAGGGCACTGCCGAGGGACAGACCTTCTCTCGAATGCAACTCGATGGAATGCTCGACCTCGCGGAGCAAGGCATCCAAGCACACATGGCCGCACAAAAACAGGTGTTGGGTAAAATCCTCAGAGATTAGTGCTTTGTCAACGCGGATTCAACTTCACCGTCTCAGACCTCTGACCCTTGATGCACAACGACTCCCTGCGCAACATCGCCATCATTGCCCACGTGGACCACGGCAAAACCACCCTGGTGGATCAAATGTTCCGGCAAAGCGGACTCTTCCGGGAGAATCAGGAGGTGGAGGACCGTGTGATGGACCGCATGGACTTGGAACGCGAGCGTGGGATCACGATTGCGGCGAAGAACTGCGCGGTTGAGTGGCGCGGGGTCAAGATCAACATCCTCGACACCCCTGGACACGCGGATTTTGGCGGCGAGGTGGAACGCGCCCTGATGATGGTGGATGGCGCGATCCTGCTCGTGGATGCCTCCGAGGGGCCGCTCCCGCAAACGCGGTTTGTGCTGCGCAAGGCACTGGAACACGGACTGCGGGTCATTGTCGTCATCAACAAGATTGACCGCAGCGACGCCCGTGCCGAGGAGGTGCTGGACGAAATCTACGACCTCTTCATTGACCTTGACGCGAACGACGGACAGATTGACTTTCCGGTGCTGTACGCCAACGGACGTGCAGGCATCACCCAACTCGCCTTGGAGGATTCCGGGACGGACTTGACCCCGCTGATGGATTGCATCGTCAAACACCTCCCCGCTCCCAGCCACGACCCGAACGAGCCGTTCCAGATGCTCGTCACCGACCTCAACTATTCGGATTACCTCGGACGGCTGGCGATTGGGCGCATTGCGCACGGTATGCTCAAGCGCAACGAACCGCTGGTGTGCCTCGGCGAATCCGGAGTGCCGAAAGCGCTACGGGCCTCCAAGCTTCAGGTGTATGAAGGCACAGGCATGGCGGAGCAGGAGGAAGTCGCACCCGGCGACATCCTTGTGCTTGCCGGAATCGAGGATGTCCACATCGGCGACACCATCTGCACCCGCGAGCAACCCAAGGCGCTCAAGCGTATCTCCGTGGACGAGCCGACCGTGGCCATGCTCTTCGGCCCCAACACCTCACCGCTTTCCGGGCAGGAGGGCAAGCTCATGCAATCCACACGCATCCGGGACCGGCTCAAGCTCGAAACCCTGCGCAATGTCTCCCTGCAAATGGAGGAGGCTTCGAGCGAGGCGTTTTTGGTGAAGGGACGCGGCGAGCTGCAAATGGCCATCCTCATTGAAATCATGCGACGCGAGGGTTTCGAGTTGACCGTCGGACGACCGGAGGTGATTTTCCACGAGGAAAACGGCAAGCGGCTGGAGCCGATCGAGGAGATCTTCATTGACTGCGAGGAGCAGTTTCTGGGGATTGTCTCGGAAAAACTATCCTTCCGCAAGGGCAAGATGGCCAACCTTGTCAACCACGGCTCCGGGCGGGTGCGCGTGCAGTTCCATGTGCCCACGCGGGGGATGATCGGCTACCGTTCCGAGTTCCTCACGGACACACGAGGCACGGGCATCCTCAACTCCTACCTGCTCGGCTACGAACCCTTCCGGGGTGAGTTTCCCACGCGCATGACCGGATCGCTCGTTTCCGACCGACGCGGCGAGGCCGTGCCCTACGCGCTCTTCAATCTCGAACCCCGTGGGCGCATGTTCATCACTCCCGGAACCAAGGTCTATGAGGGCATGGTCATCGGCGAACACAACCGCGACAACAACCTCAACGTCAATCCGTGCAAGGAAAAGAAGCTCACCAACGTCCGCGCCTCCGGAAAGGACGATCATGTCCAGCTCACGCCCATCCTGCCGCTCACGCTGGAGCAGTCCATCGAATTCCTCGCCGAGGACGAATGCCTGGAGGTCACGCCGCAGTCCATCCGCCTGCGCAAGCTCCACCTCGTCATCCAGGACCGCGAGCGCTACGCCAAGCAGAAGAAGGGCTGATGTCCGACATCCCACCTGCTTGATCTCCAGTTCCAGGCCGACTGTCCAGAGGCCGAAACCGCCATTGCGGGGCAAATCGCTTCAGCCTGCGCCCGCACCGGCTTTTTCGCCCATCAGCGGACACAGCATTCCGAACAACACGATTGAGTGCTGCTGGCAGGCGAGTCAGGTGTTTTTCGCCTTGTTGGAAGCAGAAAAGCTGGAAGTCCGTATGCCCTCTGCGGGCTACCCCTCCGGCTTTGCGCCCATGGAAGCAGAAACCAGCCCTGCAAACCCAAGACGGACCAATACAATAGTGCCCCTCGACAATTTTCCAAGCAACCCGACAAACCCAACCAACCCATTCACTCCAGGGGCAGCTCAGCGGCTGGAGCAGTTTGCAAAACACCCTGTTTTTTTGACGCTCCTTTTCGTTGGCAGCAAGCCGGAACAACAATCCAAGCTCCTGAAGACTGCGGATCAAAAGAAGCTGAAAGCAGGTTTGAGGCTGCTCCATCCACGACGACTGCAGGGGGTTTTAAGATCATTGGAGTCGCTACGGGATTGCCGGCGTATTGCGAGAATCCTGAAAACCTCAGGGCAGTTCAAGTCGGTGATCACCGCTAATTTTCTGAACAGCCTTGTGGAAGCGCGTCTCCCCTTTGAGCGCTTCTGGCATCTTCATGGAAAACGCTACCGGAGTCTGCCAAAGGTGAAGCCAAGCATTAAAAATGCTGACCACCTCCTGACGGGGTCCTCCCAAAGGGATTTGGCACTCAAGAGTCTTTTGAAACGCTATGCAGAGGTGGACTGGATGGGCTGGCATGCCAGTTACGATGCAACTCCATCCCAACGGAAAAAGATCTACACCTTTGAGTGTTTTGAGGAAGCGGCCTTATGGGTGGAGCCTTGGCGCCTCAAGCGTCTGGCACGAGGCGGTCCGGTTCATCAGGCTCTGCTGCTTGCCGCAGTCAGAGAAATGAGGAAATGGGATTACAAGCGTTGGGTGAACCACTATGCTCCAGGTTTCATTGACGCTTCACCGAACTGGCTCCCCCGGCACTGCCTGCAGGAATTGAAACAGGAAGAGTGGCACCTGCTGGCATCCAGCAGCCATTTCTGGAAGCAGGCCGCCAACCCCGGACAGCTGCTTCAAACCAAAGAAAGACTTCCATGGCAGCACCGACTGCCCTATGCACTGTCCAATCCTGAAAAGGGATTACGTCTTGAGCAGGAACTCTCACAATCCGCTCGGCTTGAGGGACTGGAGTTTGTCCGGAACCATTATCCTCCCAACATCGCAGCTGCAATGGAGCTTGCACTGCACTTTGGCCTCCGCTACGGATCCTTTCTTGCCTCAGTGGCAAAACCACTCAAGTTGGGACGGGATGACAGTGTCTTCGGGAACGAATGTGACGGTCTCTACCGAACCTATCACATCCCCAAGCAGTCCGGAGGAACCCGATTGATCACGGCCCCCTCAACCACCCTCAAGCACTTCCAGCGAACCCTGCTAGATCAGGTGATGAACGGCTGGGATCTGCATGAGACCGCAATGGGGTTTCGGCAAGGCTGTGGTGTTGTGGACAATGCACTTCCGCACATCGGAAAGCGTTTGGTGGTCAACGTTGATCTCAAGGGTTTTTTTCCAAACACGAAATTTCCTCTGATCCTCAAGGTGCTGCATCACCGCTTTTTTGGAATCCTGTCCCCAAGATCCACAAAAACCAAAAACTGGGATGTCCACCTTGACCCGGACAAGCTCCCGAATTCCCTGCGATCCCCTGCAGATGAGAATCCGACAAAACTGGAACGCCTGCGGATGCAGGAGGGCCTGCGCAGAGAACTGATCCGGGAGTTGAAAAACTCGGAGGAGGGTTCCAGAAACCAAGGATGGCTCAGCGGCTTGTTCGAGCAGGAACTGCAACAGGCAGCAACCACCCGGATTCCCTGGCAATCGGTGCTGATGCGCTTTGTCTCTGCAATTCGACGTAGTGATTACCGGAGCTTTCCCTTCAACAAGCGGCACCTCTGGAGGGGGATAGGGTTACCCTCCATTGGTATTCCTGGACCAGATCACCTTGTGGTTGCAGTGGACACATCCGCATCAATGAACAATGACCTGCTTTCTCAGATTCTTGCCGAGATCGACCGCATTCGGGCATTCAGCGAATGCAGGATGACCCTTATTGAATGCGATGCCGCCATTCACCGGGTTACGGAGTGGGAGGCGTGGGACGACAGCAGTGCTGCCTTGCAGCAATGGTGCTTTCAGGGACGTGGAGGGACATGTTTTCGTCCGGTCTTTTCCTGGATCAAGAAACAACAGAGATCTGGAGCACTGAACGCGGATGCCCTCATCTACCTCACGGACGGCTACGGTCAATTTCCAGACGATTGCACACTCCCAGTACTGTGGGGTGTGCCAGAAGACGGACTGGGTAAGGATGCTTTTCCCTTTGGGGAGGTGCTGACGATCCAAGAGGTGTGACTTTTGAGCCTCACAGATTTTGTTTGACATCAAGAAGGTTTCATGGTGCATTTCGTTGTCAATCCTGAAAACAGGCTCGGAGGAAGAGTCTCCAAAGCTTTTGCGTATGCTAAATCTGAAAAAACCAACACCTCTCCTTAAAGGGTTTGCGTTCTGGATGAGAGAGCCCCCAGGGAACGTTCAGGGTTGTGTACATTATCAATGCATTCAATTGAAGTGTGCAATTCTCAGAACTCCGTGACTTTGTAAAGAATCCGTTCGCCATGGTAAATCAACTCCAGTATCGACCACCATCGGTCACGCTGGCTACTCTGCCAATTGAATCCAAACTCATGGCTGTGTTGTGGATGAGATTCAAAGATTGGAAGATGGTTCAGCAAGAAGCTCTGGAGCATCATCACTTTCCTCAAAAATCCTTAAAGGGCCAAAAGCGTGTAATGGATGAAGTCCGGTTCCGATTGCAGCACCTCCGTCCTGTCGAAATTGAGTTGATGGTGGAGCTGGAGAATATGGAAGAAATACGGCTCCTCGTTCATCTGGCTGCCTGTCGAGCGTATCCGTTGCTGTTATCTTTCAGCAGACAGGTTTTGCGGGAAAAGCTGATGGTCTTCGATGAAGAGGTGCAGGATGCCGATTTTCATAACCACTGGGAGGAACAGGCCGTCCTTCATGACTCGTTGTACCGGTTGGGTGAAACCAGCCGTTCCCAAATCCGTAGAGCGGTTTATCGGTTTTTGGCCGAGGTGGGAGTACTCATTGGGGCCCCCCCCCGCACGTTAAACCCGGTTCACCCACCTAACTCTTTGGTGCAAGGGATTGATGGATCACCCCAACCCTGGCTGGAAGCTCTTTTGCTGGATGAGGCAACTATTGAGATGTTCCTGCAAGAAAATCCGGTATGACTAATCTGCAACAACAGTTTGAAAATCATTATCGGGTCATCACAAGTGCTGGCTTTTTGCAGCGTCAAGGCTTGGCCAACGAGGTTCCTTTTTTCATAAGCACATTTTCAGCTGATCAACAAGTTGAGGCAGAGGGCTTGGTGAACTCGCTCTTCATGCGGTTGCAAACCCAAGGAGTTGATGTACTCAAAATCGATCTTTTTGAGCTTTGTCTGGAGCTTCTTGAGCAGCAAGGAGTGCTGGAAGATTACCTTGCAATGGAGTCTCAAATCAAAAAGGCGGATCTGAAAGATGCGCTGGTGGGTGCCTTGAGTGTTCAGGACAAAATTGCTCCCGCCATCGCCCGGAAGCTGGCCGAGCAAAATTGGAAGGTGTTGTTCCTCTGCGGAGTGGGCAGGGCCTATCCCATCCTAAGGACGCACACGGTCCTGTCAAATCTGCAAAGCATTGTGGTGTCCCAGCCCACGGTACTGTTCTTTCCCGGACGCTACACCTTTGTTGATGGTTCTGGTGCCTCTCTTGATCTCTTTGGAAACCTTAATGAAGAACGCTACTACCGAGCTTTCAATCTCAACAACTACCAATTACAGCAATCCCAATGAACATTCGAAATCTGTTCACCAAACCAATTGATCGCTTCATTGAGGGAGTAATCAAGGCAGATGATGAAGAGCACCTGTCCACCGAAATGGAAGAGTACATCATCACCCGAGATTTGGGCGCAAAGCTCAAGAAGGTGATTGATGACTATTCCTCGAAAACAGAGGTGAACGGGGTCTGGATTTCAGGATTTTTTGGCTCAGGCAAGTCCCACTTGCTGAAAATGCTGTCCTATGCCCTGGTAAATCGAACACTTCCCAATGCTCAACAGGGTTTGGGGGATATTTTCAAAGAGAAGATTCGCGGGAACATTGGAGAAATGGAAGCATCTGACTTTGGGAACTGCTTGCGCATCCCCTCGGAAAGCCTGCTGTTCAACATTGATCAACAGGCAGATGCCAGCACTCCTGACATGGAAAGCCGGGTACTTGCGGTGTTTCTCAAAGTGTTCAACCGCCACTGTGGTTACAATCCCTCCCAAGCCTGGTTTGCCGATTTTGAAAGGGCCATGGATCAGTACGGACAACTGGAGTCCTTAAAAGAGAGATATAAAGCCAACACAGGAAAATTATGGGAGGCAGATCGTCCACACATGTACACCATCCGCAGTGACAAGTTTGCCACGGCTTATGCGGACGTTACCGGAAAATCGAAGGCAGAAGGTCTTCAGGTGCTCCCCACTTACAAGGAAGACTTCAGCAGGTCCATCGGTGACTTTGCAAACATGGTGAAAACCTACATCGACCAGCGAGAACCCCGCTTTCGTCTCAACTTCTTTGTGGATGAGGTGGGGCAGTTCATTGCGGATGACACTCAGCGCATGTTGAACCTCCAGACCATTGTAGAGTCTCTCAACACTAAATGCGGTGGACAGGCGT
The DNA here is from genome assembly GCA_002726945.1 of Deltaproteobacteria bacterium. Taxonomy (GTDB): domain Bacteria; phylum SAR324; class SAR324; order SAR324; family NAC60-12; genus UBA8110. The sequence continues at coordinate 27,475 of PBTB01000055.1, forward strand.
GGATTTTTGTCACCTCACAGGCGAATCTTGAGCAGGTCATCGGCGGCAATCCTGGACAGGACTTTTCGCGCATTCAGGACCGTTTCACATGCAAGATCAGTCTGGAAGGAAACGATGTATCCGAGGTGATCCAACTACGCCTCTTGCAGAAAAAGACCGAAGTCCAACCTCAAGTAGGGAAGGTCTACGAACAGGAGCAGGACAACCTGAGAACCCTTTTCAGTTTTGACGGGGGTACCGCGAGTTTTCCCAACTTGCAGAACGCAGATCACTTTGTGAAAACATACCCCTTCATGCCCTACCAGTATGACCTGTTTCGCCGGTCTTTACTGGGAATGTCCTCCCATGGTTCATTTACAGGACAGCACCAAGCAGTGGGGCAGCGTTCCATGCTAGGTGTCTTCCAGGACGTGCTAAAGGAGGTTGGGGATCGCCCTGTTCCTGAGTTGGCAACCTTCGACCAGATGTTCGCCGGGATTCGTCAGGCCCTGAGACCCGAATTTCTCAGTTCCATCAATTTTGCAGAATCCGGATTGCATCACCCTATGGCCATACGCGTCGTCAAGGTGTTGGCCTTGGTCAAGTACGTTGACGCCTTCAAAGCGACCCCACGGAATCTTGCGATTCTCTTGATTGATCAACCACAGGCGGATATCGCTGCCTTGCAGAGCAAGGTACAAGCAGCCCTGGAAGTGCTGGAAAACCAGAGCTACGTGCAGCGCAGCGGCAATGAATACGCCTACCTCACCAATGAGGAGAAGGATGTTGAGGAGCGCATCAAGTCGGTCTTGATCGAACCCAATGAGTTGACCCGTGAACTCGGGAACCTGATTTATGGAAATGTACTGCCCAGACACCAGGTGGCCTTTGAGGACAATCGTCAGCACTACCGCTTCGCCCGCAAACTCGATGGAACGCTCGCGCAGGGGCGAGAAGAGGAACTGGCAGTCAATGTCATCTCTATGCTGAACGAAAATCTTGGCAATGAGCACATCCTCCTCTCCCAGTCCACAGGTCGCTCGGAGCTCTTGGTGATCCTTCAAGAGCATCCCCGCCTGCTCAAGGAGGTGGAACTCTACCTGAAGACGGATCGCTACATCCGGCTTCAGACCAACGAACAACAGCCGGATTCCCTGCGACGCATCCTGCGTGAAAAGGGAGGCTTGAACACCACCCGCAAGCGGGAGTTGGTGGCAACGCTCAAGGATCTGCTGCAATCCGCCAAGCTCTTTGTCAACAATCAGGAGGTGGGCGCAACGGGGGATGCCGTCAATCGTGTGGAAACCGGGCTTCAGGAACTCATCCGTGCAACCTACCCGAACCTGCGCATGTTGCGGGGGGTCGATCATTATCAAGAAGACGACCTGCAACAGCTGCTGACAGACGACCTTCCCAGTCTGTTTGGAAACGAAACTGAGATCCTCACAGAAGCCGAGCAGGAGATACTACAGGTCATGTCCCAACGCAGGGTCAATGGAGAACGAACGTCTGTGAGGAATCTGGAGGATATTATGGGAGCCAAACCCTACGGCTGGCCACGTCCCGTTCTACTATGCTTGCTGGCGAGACTCTTTCGGAAATCCCGGCTGGAGACCCGTAAGGACAACCTTCTGCTGGAAGAAAATAGTATTTTGCAGCAGTTACCTAATTCCGCACAAGGGCCGAATCTCATCCTCACTCCTGTGGCTGCTGCCGATCCTGCAGCCCTGAAAAGACTGCGAAGTTTTCATCAGGATTTCTTTCACCAGACAAACACTGGTGGGGATCCCCGCGCAGTGACTCGGCAGTTTCGAGAGGCTTTAACCGAGCAAATCAACACCCTTGACACTTGGTTGACTCGACAGCAGCAGTATCCCTTCACGTCACAATTTGAGGTTGCAACGCAACAACTGCAGGAGGTGAATGGATGGAGTGACGAGCAGTTGTTGAATGACTTAAATACTGTGGAGGGAGATCTCCTCGATTTAAATGAAGAAGTTCTGGACCCCCTACTGACGTTCCTGAACGGCCCCCAACTTAGGGAGTATGATGAAATCCGGGAGTTCTGGAACGCCCAGCGCCCGGAGGTGGAAGCGCTTGATGACTTCGATACCAGCCCCATCGTGCAATTGCTGGAAGCGCATGTGCTCGGACGGCAATTGCAAATCGCCAAGTCTGTGATGGAGGACGCCAAGGCACGGTTGCAGGAGCAAATCGAGTCTGAGCGCACCAAGGCGGTCGATGAAATCAAAACTCTCGTGAAACAGGCCCAGGCGGTGGATTACCTAAGAACGCTGGCTCCCTCTGAGCAAGAGGCTGTCTTGCAACCCCTGTTCGACCTCCAGATGCAGGTAGGATCGTTTAA
>PBTB01000056.1 GCA_002726945.1 Deltaproteobacteria bacterium
ATTGGACTATTTATAAGTTACTGATTTTATTACGAATTAAATCATAATTTTTAAAAAACAACCTGCTCAATGTGGGTAATGATTCCAAAGAATTAAAGGATTTTAGTTGATGAAGTCAATAATATTAGTGCTTCAGCAAAATTTTGCGTAAGCCCTGACCTTAACAGAGGGTCAAGCATTTCCTGATCGCAGTATAGGAGATCGGTTCTGAAGGTTGAGCCACGGGGAGTCCCCGTATCGCTCAGCCGGAAAAGTGCGGAGGCGTACTTGGTAAATTGTCCAGAAAATTATATTTTCAGGTCATTCCCCTGAGTGGAAAATTTCCCAGTGGGCAGAGGAATTCTGTCTGCTTGGAAGCGTTTCGCCTTGAGGGAGGCGGACCTTCCCGTCGCAAGACGGTGGGGTGCATGGATGCGCCCGGCAGCACATGGATGTGTGACATTTTTCAGGGATGAACACTAGCGATAGGAGGTCGCAATGTCATTAAGAGTACATACGAATGCCCCCAGCTACGGGGTGCACCGCCAGATGGTGAACAACCATCGGACTCAGGAGAAGACGCTCGAGCGCCTCAGCTCGGGACTCAAGATCAATCGTGGGGCGGACGCTCCGGCGAACCTGCAAATCTCGGAGCGCTTGCGGGCGCAGACTTCCGGTTTGAAGCAGGCGATCGACAACTCGGAAATGGGCGTCTCGCTGGTTCAGACCGCAGAAGCGGCCTTGGACGAGGTGAACCGCACGCTGATCCACGCACGGCAGGTCGCCGTTCACGCGGCGAACGAGGCCACGAACGACGAGTTCATGCTCGAGTCGGATCAGCAGGAGATTGACAACATCATCGAGTCGGTCAACCGGATTGCGACGTTCACGTCCTACGGGAACAACTACCTGCTCGACGGCAGTCGTGCGGGCAACGGGGTCACCCAAGGAGACAACCTGGAGTTTCTGATGGCGACTCACGAAGCCGCTACTTCAGGCGTGCACGGCTATGAGGTTTCGGTCACGCAGGCGGCCACCCGCTCCGAAGCGGTCGGGTCGAAGGAACTCACGCAGGCGATCATTGACGAGGGCGAGCAGATCACGCTCACCGAAGGTGGGCGTACGCTTAACTTCGTGACTGAAGCCGGTCGTTCAGTTGAACAAACACTCAATGACCTCGGCAAGGCTCTCAAAGAATCCGGACTCAATCTGGAATTGCTGAGGCCGGATCCGACAGTGACTGGGAATGACGATCCGCAGTTCATTCGCTTGCGGCACAAGGAGTTTGGCAGTGAGCACAACTTCACGGTTGCCAGCACCACGGCAGGGATTCTCTCCCAAAAAGGAGACATCTCCGACTGGATTCAGACTGGAGTTGACATTGCCGGAGAGATCAACGGCGAGGCGGCTTCTGGAAGGGGACAGGTGCTCACGGGGGGGCCCGGTGCCTCTGCGGTGGAAGGCATTCAGGTCCACTACACAGGCTTGGCTGCTCCGGAAGGAGACTTTGCCGGAAGCGTGACCTTCGCACAGAATTCGCTGGTCTTCCACGTCGGCGCTAACGCGGACCAAACCTCAGCCGTGTCGTTGCGAAGCATGCACGCGCACAAGCTTGGAACCGGCATTACCAACGAATCCGGATTTGATTCGTTCCGGAAGATTGACGTCACCTCATTTCGTGGGGCCGAGGACGCAATCCGGATCATTGACAAGGCGATTGAGGATGTCACGATTCAGCGTGGAGAATTGGGTGCCTTCCAGAGAAACAATCTGGAGAGCAACCTCAATTACCTGCGCATCGCACATCAGGAGATCACCAACTCCGAATCCGTGATCCGTGATGCGGACATGGCGGAGGAGATGATGGCCTTCACGCGCAACCAGATCATGGTGGAGTCCTCCACTGCGATGATGGCTCAGGCCAACATGATGTCCCAGAGCGTTCTTCAGCTTCTGGGCTAGTTGATCCCCGCTGGGAAAGCGGGATTGGTAGCAAAACGGGCAGGGATTGACCCTGCCGGTTTTCGGGTGCGTCACAGGACGTGGCGGGCCTGAAGGTTGACGCAGGATGGGTCACCTTCGAATCAGGCACAGTGAGGTGCGCAAGCACAACCTGATCGAAAGGAAGACAGATGTCCCTGCGAATCAACCATAACCCAATGGCGATGAACACTCATCGCAACCTGGCGAGCACCAGTCAGGCCAATGCCCGGAACTTGGAGCGACTCAGTTCCGGGCTGAAGATCAACCGAGGGGCGGATCACCCCGCAAACCTGCAAATTTCGGAGCGCCTGCGGGCGCAGATGGCAGGGGTGCAGCAGGCGATCAGCAACTCGGAACAGGCGGTTTCGATGGTACAAACCGCCGAGGCCGCGATGGATGAGGTCAGCCGGGCGTTGATCAACGCCCGGCAACTGGCGATCCATGCGGCCAACGAAGGAGTGAATGACTCCTTCATGTTGCAATCGGATCAACAGGAGATTGACAACATCCTGACGACGATCAACCGGGTGGCCAATCAGGCCCAGTACGGAAACAACTACCTGCTTGATGGTAGTCGTTCCGGCAACGGGGTCACGGTGGGTGCAGATCTGGAGTTCGTCGGTGCCACGCACGAGGCCCAGACTTCCGGAGTCAACGGCTACGGAGTCACGATCACTCAGGCGGCAACCCGTTCCGAAATCATCGGGACGAAGGCGCTCTCGCAGTCCGTGATTGACGCGGGCGAGCAGATCACGGTCACGGAGGGCGGACGCACTCTGGATTTCCGCACTGTGGAGGGGCGCTCGGTCGAGCAAACGCTCAACGACCTCGGCAAGGCGATCAAGGAATCCGGGCTGAAGGTCGAACTGGTGCGGCCAGACCCGGCGGTGACGCCGAACAACCAGCCGGTGGCGCTTCACCTGCGGCACCAGAAGTTCGGCAGCGAACAAAGCTTCACCGTGGCGAGCAACACGACGGGATTGCTCTCGCAGAAACCGGATGTCTCGGACTGGATTCAGACTGGGGTGGACGTTGCGGGCGAGATCAACGGTGAGGACGCCACCGGACGGGGGCAGTACCTGACTGCCGGGCCGGGAGCGACCACGGCAGAAGGGGTGCAGGTCCGCTATACTGGAGGGCAAGCGCCTCCGGGAGGATTCGCGGGAACGCTGACGTTCAGCCAGAACTCGCTGGTCTTTCAAATCGGCGGCAACGACGGCCAGACGACGGCGGTTTCACTGCGCAGCATGCGTCCGGATCAGCTTGGGCGGGCGGTGCATAACAAGTCGGGGTATGATTCGCTGCGCAAGATCGACGTGACCTCGCTACAGGGGTCCCAAGACTCGGTCCGGGTGATCGACCGGGCGATTGAGCAGGTCGCGGTGCAGCGTGGGGATTTGGGAGCCTTCCAGAAGGACAATCTGGAGAGCAACCTCAACTACCTGCGGATTGCGCATGAGGAACTGACCCGCTCCGAATCCGTGATCCGTGATGCGGACATGGCCGAAGAAATGGCAACCTTTACCCGGAACCAGATTTTGATGCAGTCCGGGACTGCGATGCTGGCGCAGGCAAACCAGCAGCCGAATCATGTGTTGAACCTGCTCGCGTGATTTATCCCTGATCCTGCCCCGGCCCTTACTGGGGCAGGAGTGAGGGGGGGCAAAGAGGGTTTTGCTGGGAGTGGTAAAATGTCCTCAAAGGGGGAGTATCATGCTGTCCATCTCTGGGGTCCGGAGGTGGTCTGGATGACGCTCTGCACGAGCGCGGTTCTTGGTCAAGTGAATCTCGAGGTCTGCCTTTCGCAGGGGCAGCCACCCCAGACCTGAAGTCTGCTGGAAAAGTGGGTTTCAGGTTTCGGAATTGGGTGGTTTCAACCACTGGATTGGTTGCGTTGCGAAAGAGAACACCCCCTCCCAAAATCCAGGAAATCCGGGATTTGGAAAAGGTTGGGGGGGGGGCAGTGTGGTTCCGGGGTCCGGACAGAGTCGGTCCGAACCCACCTTTCTTGATGAGAAGGGAGCAGTCTCAAGCAGACACGAACGGTCGAGAACCCCGGCAAGGCGCATCGCTTTGGCCTTGCAGGCGTGACCGGAGCCGATGTTCTTTCTCAAACGAATCTGACTACGAGTTTGCCGGGTGTCAAGGGCTTTTGCCCAAGCACAGGATCATCCATTCGTGGATGAAAAATTATCAGGAAAATTTTATTTTTCTGAGTAAAATGGCGAATTTGGAGTTTGAGTAGGCACACCAGCAACCGAAGGCATGAAGCCTTCCGGGTGTGCAAGAGACACGTGCTGCAGTGGGTGCAGCAGGTGAGGGATTGTGGCAGGAAGCTGCAATCTTCAATCAAGCAGTCACATGACGTGGCTGTGTAGAACCTCAATTGGAAGGAGAATCCAATGTCCCTGCGAATCAATTCGAATCCGATGGCGATGAACACGCATCGCAACTTGACGAACACGAGCAAAACGACGGCCCGCAATCTGGAGCGCCTCAGTTCCGGACTCAAGATCAACCGGGGGGCGGACCACCCGGCGAACCTACAGATCTCGGAACGCCTGCGGGCACAGACCGCCGGAGTGCGACAAGCGATCGGCAACTCTGAGATGGGGGTCTCGCTGGTGCAGACGGCAGAAGCCGCGATGGACGAGGTCAGCCGGGCACTGATCAACGCACGGCAACTTGCGGTCCATGCCGCCAACGAGGGGGTCAACGACGATTTCATGGTGCAGTCGGACCAGCAGGAGATTGACAACATTATGACCACGATCAACCGCATTGCGGCCTATACCCAGTACGGGAACAACTACCTGATGGACGGCAGCCGCTCCGGCAACGGGGTGACGATCGGCGACAACCTTGAGTTTGTGGGAGCGACCCACGATGCAAAGACATCCCCGATCCATGGCTACGAGGTCAAGGTCACGCACGCTGCGACCCGTGCAGAGCATCAGGGGGTGAAAACCTTGACGCAGGACATCATTGACGCCGGAGAGCAGGTCACACTCACGGAGGGAGGTCGCACTTTGGATTTCCGGACTCAAGAGGGTCGCTCGGTGGAGCAAACCCTCAATGACCTCAACAAGGCGATTGAGGAATCCGGGCTCAATCTCGAACTGTTACGGCCGGATCCTGCGAGGACCAACAACACCGATCCGCAATTCATCCACCTGCGTCACAAGGAGTTTGGCAGTGAGGAAAGCTTCACGGTGGCGAGCAAGACGGCGGGGCTGCTCTCGGCGAAAGGAGACATTTCGGACTGGATTCAGAACGGAACCGACATCGAGGGGGAGATCAACGGCGAGGATTCTCGCGGCAAGGGTCAGGTGCTCACCGGGGGCCCAGGGGCCGGCACCGCACAGGGGGTGCAGATCCGCTATTCGGGGCTGAAAGCGCCCGAAGGAGGGTTTGCTGGAACCCTGACGTTCAGCCAGAACTCGCTGGTCTTCCAGATTGGGGGCAACGCAGGCCAGACAACTGCGATCTCGTTGCGCTCGATGCGCCCGGACCAGCTGGGTCGGGCCGTGCTGAACGAGTCCGGGTTCAACTCTGTCTCCGAGGTGGACGTGACGACCCTGCAAGGGGCGACCGACGCGATCAGTGTGATTGATCGGGCGATCGATCAGGTGGCCGTGCAGCGCGGAGATGTGGGTGCGTTCCAGAAAGACAACCTGGAGAGCAACCTCAACTACCTGCGCATCGCCCACGAGGAACTGACGCGCTCTGAATCCGTGATTCGGGATACGGACATGGCCGCAGAAATGGCGGAATTCACGCGCAACCAGATTCTCATGCAGTCCGGCATGGCGATGCTGGCACAGGCGAATCAACAGCCCAGCAATGTGCTGAGCTTGCTGGGGTAATGTAAATTTTAGCCCCCCTGCTCCGAGGTTCTCCGGGGCAGGGACAACGCATCAGCCGCGTTTTGCGGACTGCTTCCGAAATCCGGAGGCATCCTGAAGAACGCTCTGAGCAAATCAGAGTCATGATCTTGGGCAACTGAATCCACAGATTTGCCTTTTCGCAGGGGCAAGCATCCCGAGTTCGGAGTTTTGAGAAATCGCGACCCCGAACTTGGGGTGACCAATCCCGTCTGTCGTGCATGGCGTTTTGCAAACGGCTTCCGGAATCCGGAGGCGGCTTGAAGAACGCTCGGAATGGTGGGCGGTGCTCTTGAGCAACTGAATCTGTGGGATTGCCTTTTCGCAGGGGCAAGCATCCCAGGCACGGGGTTCTGACATGCTGGAATCCCGTGTCTTGGGATCACCCGCTGAAACGCAAAGCAAACTGAATTGCGATCGGCTTGGGCAAGTGAACCTGCGAGCAAGGAAATCCGCCACCCGCAGCAGAAGCGGACAGCGTGGGGTGCTGTGAACCCTGTCCGGAATCCGGACAGGACTCAGAGGACGCTCAGGTTGAGCGGCTGTTCTTGGTCAACTGAATCTGAATGCGGATTTACCCGAAGCCCGGGAAGCTCTCCGGCTCAGCACAGTGCTGGGGAGGAGAGTGCCACGGGTATCAGTAAAATAAAATTTTACTGAAAGTGAATCCATCCAGATTGCCGCACGACGAATGGAAAACAGGAGGAATGGATGCCTCTGGTTGTGCCGCAGGGTGTGCCGTGCAGGAGCAGGGCAGACCAAAGATGGGGGACAGGAAGTGCCCGATCTTGAACCAATCCGCCGCATTGACGCGGCATTTCGCGCATGGAATTCAAGGAGGACTTATGTCATTGAAGATCAACACCAACCCGATGGCGATCAACGCCCATCGGAATCTGGCGAACAGCCACAACGCCCAGGGGAAGACCATGGAACGGTTGAGCTCAGGGCTGAAGATCAACCGAGGCGCCGATCATCCGGCCAACCTGCAAATCTCGGAGCGCCTGCGCTCTCAGGCCGCAGGTTTGGAACAGGCGGTCAGCAACTCGGAAATGGCCGTTTCGATGGTTCAAACAGCAGAGGCCGCGCTGGATGAAGTCAGCCGCGCCTTGATCAACGCCCGGCAGCTCGCAGTTCATGCTGCGAACGAAGGGGTGAACGATGTATTCATGGTGCAGTCAGACCAGCAGGAGATCGACAACATCTTGATGACGATCAACCGGGTGGCCAACTACACCCAGTACGGCAACAACAACCTGCTCGACGGCAGCGCCGCTGGAAATGGTGTCACGGTCGGGGACAACCTGGAGTTCGTTTCGGCGACTCACGAGGTGAAGTCCTCCGGAGTCAACGGCTACGGAATCTCGATCACGCAGGCGGCCACCCGTTCTGAAGTGACGGGTGCCAAGCCACTCACGCAGGCGATCATTGATGCCGGAGAGCAGATCACGATTACTGAAGGTGGCAAGACGCTGGATTTCCGCACCGTCACCGGACGCTCGGTCGAGCAAACGCTCAACGATCTTGGCAAGACCATCAGCGAGTCGGGGTTGAGTGTGGAACTCGTTCGACCGGATCCAGCCATCACCCCGAACGGGGAGCCGGTGGCCATCCACATCCGGCACAGGGAGTACGGCAGTGAACACAACTTCACGGTGGCAAGCAACACCGGAGGCGTGCTTTCGCAGAAAGGCGATGTCTCGGATGTGGTCCAAACCGGAGTGGATGTCAATGGCGAGATCAACGGGGAGGACGCCACCGGACGGGGGCAGTACCTCACCGCAGGTCCGGGGGCGACGACCGCCGAGGGCGTGCAGGTTCGCTACTCTAGCGAAAAAGCTCCGGAAGGCGGCTTTGCGGGGACACTGACCTTCAGCCAGAATTCACTGATCTTCCAGATCGCGGCGAATGCGAACCAGACCTCGGCGATCTCGCTGCGGTCCATGCGCCCGGACCAGCTGGGCCGTGCGGTGAACACCGACTCCGAGTTCAACTCGCTGCGTGAGGTTGATGTGACCTCGCTGCAAGGTGCGCAGGACTCCATGCGGGTCATCGACCGTGCGATCGAACAGGTGGCCATCCAGCGTGGGGATCTGGGGGCCTTCCAGAAGGACAATCTGGAGAGCAACCTCAACTACCTGCGGATCGCGCACGAGAACATCCTCAGTTCGGATTCGGTGGTGCGGGATGCGGACATGGCCGAGGAGATGACGGACTTCACCCGCAACCAGATCCTAGTCGAGTCCGGGACCGCGATGCTGGCGCAGGCGAACCAGATGCCGCGCAACGTGCTGGCTCTACTGGGCTAAGCATGAACGGATGACTGGCGGGGTTCGTGTCCCGTCAGCAGCTGAAAATTTGGGGCGGGCGGCCTCGTGGTCGCCTGCTTCCACCGCCGTCTGGCCAGAAGGTATCCACGGGTGCCTTGTTGCCTTGTGGTGGGCGTGTCGAAAAGACACACCATCGGCTCTTTGACAACCGACACCTTATAGTGAACTCAGAATCACTTTTGAACACTTGGTTGTAGGAGCGTCCCCTGGACGAGCAGCGCGGGCCTGGCCCGCTCCTACGGTGCCTTGGGTTTGAAAGAGACGGAGACGTGTACAATTCTTAACCGGAATCACTATAAACACATTTTCCCAAGCATAAGCAGCGGGGGGCGGGAGGCCCCAGACTCTTGGGCGCGTGGGGTGTTCCCACGCCATGTTGGGCTTCCGCAGGAGGCAGGAGCCAAAAGATCGAGACAGGAGGTCTTGGTCTTTGAACCGGACAGAGGAGGTTCGATTCATTGCCAATGATTTCAACATTTTCGATCCAAAAAGGCATCATGACCTTACGCATCAACCAGAACCCAACGGCGGTCAACGCGCACCGCAACCTGACCACGAACTCCAAGGTGCAGTCGCAGAATCTGGAGCGCCTCAGTTCCGGACTCAAGATCAACCGTGGCGCAGATGGCCCTGCTTCCTTGCAGATTTCGGAACGGCTCCGGGCACAGATGTCCGGACTCACTCAGGCGATTGAGAACACGGAAGTCGGTGTTTCCTTCATGCAGACCACCGAGGCGGCACTGAACGAAGTCAGCCGCGTGCTGATCAACGCCCGGCAGCTTGCCGTGCACGCCGCGAACGAGGGCGTCAACGACGAGTTCATGCTGCAGGCCGACCAGCAGGAGATTGACAACATCCTCTCGGTGGTGGACCGCGTTGCCCGCGACACGCAGTTTGGCAACGTCAATCTGCTGGACGGCAGTTCTGGGGCGAACGCGACGACCACCGGAGCGAAGCTCGAATTCCTCGGCGCTACGGAGTCATCGCAGAGTTCAGGGGTGAAAGGGTATGGGATCACGATCAGCCACGCTTCGACTCGGACGGAACATACCGGATCAAAGGCGCTGACGCAGGCGATCATTGACGGTGAGGAGCAGATCAACCTCACCGAGGGGGGCAAGACGGTCAAGTTCTTCACGCAGGCAGGACGCTCGGTGGAACAAACCCTCAACGAACTACAGGCGGCCATTGCGGACGCCGGACTCAACTTGGACTTGCTCCGGCCCGATCCGGCCACGACGGATAACAACGCACCGCAGTTCATCCAGTTGCGGCACAAGGAGTTCGGCAGCGAACACAGTTTCTCCGTAGTCAGCACCACCGCCGGGTTGCTCTCGGCGGCAGGAGATGTTTCGGAAGTGGCCCAGAACGGGACCGACATCGCCGGAGAGATCAACGGGGAGTCCGCCTTTGGTCGCGGGCAGGTGCTCACGGGTGGTCCCGGAGCAAACACGGTGGAGGGCACCAAAATCCTCTACACGGGGGAGAAGGCACCTGCAGGCGGGTTTGCGGGCACCGTGACACTGAATCAGCGCTCGCGGGTCTTTCAGATCGGGGCCAATGATGGGCAGACCACTGCGATTTCGCTGCGCAGCACCTTCACCAACGATCTCGGCAAGGGCGTGACGAACGGGTCGGAGTTTCGAACGTTACGGGACATCGACGTGACAACGGCGGATCAGGCGACGGACTCGATCCGCGTCATTGACAAGTCGCTGGAGGAGGTCAACTCTTTCCGGGGACGGATGGGGGCCTTTCAGGCGAACAACCTGGAGAGCAACCTCAACTATTTGCGGACGAGCCGTGAGAACGTGCTCAGTTCCGAATCGGTGATCCGGGACGCGGACATGGCGTCAGAGATGACGCAGTTCACACGCAACCAGATTTTGATGCAGTCGAGCGTGGCGATGCTGGCGCAGGCGAACCAGACGCCGAACCATGTGATGAATCTTATGACCTAACCCATCCTTGGGGGGGTTCCCCTGGCCGGAAACTGAAGCCGGGGGAGCCAAGGGACGAATCTCCGGAGTGCTTTTCACAAAGCACTGCGCAGGTTTGGTTCTTTGAAAGAAAAGCAGGTTTCCATGCGCGACCGAACCCGGTCTTGCCCCAAGGTGTTGGGGGCCGGGCCGGGGGCGGTTTGTGCGACAAGGGAGAAGGTCATCGAAAATTGTCATGAAAATTATATTTTCTGGAGAAAAATAAGCTCCACTCACGCACTTTTGTGGGTTGCGAGGAGCGAAGGTGGTGGGCGAGCAGGCTCGTTCATCACTACATGAATTGCCATGGAATGCCACGTCACAGGAGACATGGAGGTCTCCAGCGGATTCCGAGGCAGGTTCGGCCGCATGAGGTGGACGAGCCACAACCCGGAACATAAGGAGGTGCCGGGTTGGAAGAAAAGGGGGGGCGGGCAGACGCAAACCCGCACTCGTTATGGAAGGAGGAACGATGTCCCTGCGTGTCAACACCAACGTTTCGGCGTTGAGCGCCCACCGCAGTTTGGTGAGCAACAGCAAGGAGCAGGCGAAGACGCTTGAACAGCTCAGTTCGGGGCTGAAAGTTAACAGTGGGGCAGACGCACCGGCGCAGCTTCAGATTTCCGAGAAGCTTCGCGCCCAAGCAGCAGGCCTCAAGCAGGCAATTGACAACACGGAGATGGGCGTTTCACTGATGCAGACCGCCGAAGGGGCACTTGATGAGGTGAGCCGGGCTTTGATCAACATGCGTCAACTCACTGTTCATGCGGCCAACGAAGCCGTCAACGACGAGTTCATGTTGCAGTCGGACCAGCAGGAGATTGACAACATCATCACGATGATCAACCGAGTCGCGCTCAGCACTCAATACGGGAACAAGATACTGCTGGACGGCAGCAAGTCGGGCAACGGGGTGGCGATTGGAAAAAATCTGGAATTCATCGCTGCTGGGAACATGGCTCAAACGTCAGGGGCGCAGGGCTACGAGGTCACCATCACGCAGGTCTCCAAACGCGCCCAGCATGTGGGCACCAAGCAGCTTAATCAGGTGCTCATTGACGCCGGGGAACAGCTCACGATCAGCGAGGGCGGGAGGACATTGGACTTCCGGACTCAGGAAGGCCATTCCGTGGAGCAGACGCTCAACGAGCTGGACTCCGCGATCAAGGGAGCCGGACTCAACCTTGAGCTGGTCCGGCCGGACCCGACGACGACGGGCAACAACGTGCCGCAGTTCATTCGTCTGCGGCACAAGGAGTACGGGCAGCACAGCTTCGTCGTGGGCAGCACCACGGGCGGTGTGTTGTCTCAGAAGGGCGACAATGAGGAGATGATTTGGAATGGCACGGACGTCAAGGGCGAGATCAACGGCGAATCAGCGACAGGTCGTGGGCAGGTGCTCACGGGAGATCCCGGGGCCAAGACCATTGAAGGGGTGCAGATGCGCTACTCCGGGGAAAAGGCTCCGGAGGGCGGATTTGCAGGCACCCTCACCCTGAACCAGGGAGCACTGGTTTTTCAAACCGGAGGGAATGCGGACCAAACCGCAGGCATCTCGTTACACAGCATGCGGCCCACGACCCTTGCGAACGGAGTTCAAAACAATTCCGGGTTCGTCTCGTTGGGCGACGTGAACGTGCTGGACACGCAGAAGGCGAATGACTCGCTGAGGATGATTGACAAGGCGATCGAGGAAGTGTCCGCCGCTCGCGGGGAGATGGGGGCGTTCCAGAAGAACAACCTGGAGAGCAGCCTCAACTACCTGCGCATTGCCCACGAGAACGTGGTGAGCACGGAATCGGTGATCCGGGATGCAGACATCGCGGAGGAAATGTCCGTGTTCACTCGCAACCGGATCATGGTGGAATCTGCCACCGCGATGCTGGCGCAGGCGAACCAGCAACCGCTATCGGTGCTTGGATTGATGGTTGGCTAATGAAATTAGGGAGGGATGTCCCTCCCAGCCTGAGGAGCCGGGTTTTCAAGATTGGGAAATCCGGAGGTGATTTGTCCCTGAAAAGGGACCGCGCTCTTTGACAAAAGAATACGAACGTTTCCGGTGGGAGGATTCCCCCGGAACTTCTCCGGAATAGTGAGATTCCGGACCACAGTGATGCAAGCGGGCAATGGTGCCCAGCATCGCTGTCAGGCTCTACGCAGGATGCGGAGGGCCTCCGAGGTCGAGACTGGAGGTCTTGGTGCTCAAAAGCGAACACGGGATGTCCTTCAACAACCCTTTTTCTCGATTAAGGAGGACTATGACCCTTCGTATCAACAACAACCCGATTGCGGTGAACACGCACCGCAATCTGACGCAGAACTCTCAGGTCAACGCGAAGAACCTTGAGCGGCTCTCGTCCGGACTGAAGATCAACCGTGGGGCCGATGGCCCAGCGGCCCTTCAGGTTTCAGAACGCCTGCGGGCACAAACCGCAGGACTCGATCAGGCGATTGAGAACTCGCAGGTCGGCGTCTCGCTGATGCAGACCACGGAAGCAGCCCTCGACGAGGTCAGTCGGGCGCTCGTCAACGCCCGCCAGCTCGCCGTTCACGCGGCGAACGAGGCGGTCAACGATGAGTTCATGCTGCAGGCGGACCAGCAGGAGGTGGACAACATCCTTGAGACGGTGGACCGCATCGCCAAGGACACGCAGTTCGGCAACATCAGCCTGCTTGATGGCAGCGCGGGCACGAATGGCGTGACCAACGGAGCGAACTTGGAGTTCGTCGGTGCGACCGAGAAGTCGCAAAGCTCGGGCGTCAACGGCTACGAGGTGAACATCACGAACGCCTCAACCCGCACCGAGCATGTGGGTGTCAAGCCGCTGAGCCAGTCGATCATTGACGCGGGCGAGCAGATCACGGTCACCGAGGGCGGCAAGACGGTCAACTTCACCACCCGCGCGGGGGAGACGGTGGAGCAGACCTTGAACCGGCTGGGGGATGCGATCAAGGCCTCCGGACTGGAACTGGACCTCTTGCGTCCGGACCCGGGCACAACCGATGGCAAGCTGCCGCAGGCGATTCATCTGCGGCACAAGCAGTTCGGCAGTGAGCAGGGTTTCACCGTGGCAAGTTCCACCGGAGGAGTGCTTTCTGCCAAGGCAAACTCCTCGGAGATGGTCCAGAACGGAACCGACGTTGAGGGGGAGATCAACGGCGAGGAGGCCAGCGGACGTGGGCAGGTGCTCACGGGCGCTCCTGGAGCCGAGAGCGTTGAGGGCGTGCAGATTCGCTACGGCGGGGACAACACCCCGGCAGGTGGATTCACCGGAACCGTGACGATCAGCCAGAACTCGCGCCGCTTCCAGATTGGTGCAAATGACGGCCAGATGACGGCGATCTCCTTGCGCAGCACTCACTCATGGGACTTGGGCAAGGGCACCTCGAACGAGTCCGGGTTGGGCTCGCTCAAGGACATCAACGTCCTGCAAGCGGACAAGGCCACGGATTCGATCCGGGTGATTGACAAGGCTCTGGAGGAGATCAACTCCTTCCGGGGCGAGATGGGCGCTTTTCAGGCGAACAATCTGGAGAGCAACCTCAACTACTTGCGCATTGCCCGCGAGAACGTGATCGGATCGGAATCAGTGATCCGGGACGCGGACATGGCCGATGAGATGATGCAGAACACCCGCAATCAGATCATGTTGCAGTCCAGTACCGCGATGCTGGCGCAAGCGAACCAGAACCCGCAGCGGGTGCTACAACTGCTCGGCTAAAGAGTAGTCGCACGCAACGCAGGCCCCCTCCCCCACATTCCTTAACCGGAGTGTGGGGGGGGGCTATGCAGCCCTTGGCATTGGGAACACGGCATTCTCGTGCTTCCACTGGTGAGGGGTACGGTGAGTTTCACCGAACACCATTGGCTCTTTGAAAACAGACTAACGAACAGCCCAAGAGGTTGTTCACATCTTCCTTCCTCCCTTCATGCCCCCCGTGTCTGCTTTGAGAGACACGGGGGAGCACCCAAGGAGGGAAGAAGATCGGCAGGTTTCTGACCCAAGGTGCCGGAAGATTTGTCTTAAAAATAAATTTTTAAAGACAGATATTTCCAGCACAACTTTAACTGGAGGTCCATCCACTCCACCCGATGCGCCCACAAGGCGACGGGGGCGCAGGCATGGATCCGCAGGGCTGGGAACCTGCCAGACCTTAACCTGTCGTGGACAATGCCAAGGCAGAATGCTGCACACTCTTGAACTGCTGGAGCGGCGAGAGAGTGTGCAACCGTTCGCCCCGTGTAGCAACAGAGAACATGGAGGTTTTCTGCGCACGAGGCGAGGGATGCTCGCAGGGAGCGGGCACAACCACAGCGTAGGGTGCTGGACCACCAGACGCTGAAACTGACACGTGCGGGAATCGCACATTTTCATGGAAGGAGAATATCATGTCCACTCGAATCAACACCAACGTGGCGTCCCTGAACGCCCATCGTCAGGTTCTCGGGAACCACAAGTCCATGAGCGAGTCGCTGGAACGACTCGGCTCCGGACTCAAGATCAACCGTGGGGTTGACGCCCCGGCACAGTTGCAGGTTTCCGAGCAGTTGCGGGCGCAGTCCGCAGGTCTGCGTCAGGCGATCGACAACACCGAGATGGGGGTCTCGCTGATGCAGACCGCCGAGGCCGCCCTCGACGAAGTCTCCCGGACGCTGGTCAACGCCCGGCAGATTGCGGTGCACGCCGCCAACGAGGCAACCAACGATCCATTCATGCTGCAAGCCGATCAGCAGGAACTGGACAACATCGTCGCCAACATCAACCGCATTGCCACCAGCACCCAGTACGGGAAGAACTACCTGCTGGATGGGAGCAAGGCGGGCAACGGGGTGATCAGCGGATCGAACCTCGAGTTCCTGCAGGGTGGCGCAAATGCGAGATCCTCCGGACCGAACGGCTACGAGATCAAGATCACCACCGCTGCAACCCGTACCGAGCATGTGGGGGCCAAGCCGCTCACGCAGGCAATCATTGACGCAGGTGAGCAGGTCACGGTCACCGAGGGGGGGCGCACGCTCAACTTCAAGACTCAGGAAGGGCGCACCGTGGAGCAGACCCTCAACGATCTCGAGTCTGCAATCAAGGATGCGGGGCTCAACCTCGAGCTGCTCCGCCCAGATCCGGAGCAAACGCCCAACAATGATCCGCAGGCCATTCACCTGCGTCACAAGCAGTACGGCAGTGAGCACGGCTTCACTGTGGCAAGTTCCACCGGAGGAGTGCTTTCTACCAAAGGGAACATCTCGGAACTGGTGCAGAACGGAGTGGACGTCGCCGGCGAACTGAACGGAGAATCGGCGATGGGTCGTGGCCAAGTGCTCACCGGGGGGCCGGGGGCGTCCTCAGTGGACGGCATCATGGTCCGCTACAGCGGTGAGAAGGCACCGGAGGGGCAGTTCGCCGGCACACTGACCTTCGCACAGAACTCGATGGTCTTCCAGATCGGGGGGAATGCCGGGCAGACCACGAGTGTCTCGATGAAGAGCCACCGGGCTTCTCAACTCGGCACCGGTGTCCAGAACGAATCCGACTTCACCTCGCTGACGGAGGCGAATTTGACAAGTCGTCAGGGGGCAACGGATTCCATCCGGATCATCGACAAGGCGATTGAGCAAGTCGGGGTTGCTCGCGGGGAGATGGGTGCCTTCCAGAAGAACAATCTGGTGAGCAACCTGGGTTACTTGCGGATTGCGCATGAGAACGTGCTTGGCTCCGAGTCGGTAATCCGGGATGCGGACGTGGCTGCAGAAATGGCCGCGTTCACGCGCAACCAGATCATGGTGGAATCCTCGACCGCGATGCTGGCACAGGCGAACCAGAACCCGCGCTCTGTGCTGAGCCTGATCGGCTGAGCGCACGATCAAACTAAAACACCACCCCGCCCCACACATTGGGGTTGGGGGGGTGCCATGCTTTCCGGGACCGGATTTCGATCCCGGAGAGGATGGTGATTTCTGGAGGGCTGAGCTTTCTGGAAACCCATGTTCTGGACATCGGCAAAAGTACCAGAGACCGGACGGTGCTGAATCACAGTTCAGGGGCTCTTGGGTTCTCGCCGGATGCTGGACACCACCAAACCCTGAAGCAGGGGATTGTCCTGAAGCTGCGGAGGGGGCGGACTGAAGCAGGGTGCGGCAGCATGCTCTCTGGCACTCGGTGGAGTGCCGGGGAAGATGAGGTCGCCCAATCCCTTGAAGGGGTGGAGACCGGAGTTCTTGGATAGCTGAATCAATGTGAGGAAGAGAC
>PBTB01000057.1 GCA_002726945.1 Deltaproteobacteria bacterium
CAATTTCACAGGATGAAGATTTGTTTGATACAGTGTTCAGATGGCCAAAATCAGCAAAAAATGGGATTTTTGATGAGTTTCCCCAAAATCTTCGTTTCTTGAAAATAGGATAATACCATTAAATATCATGTAGTTACATAATTTTCGGCCAAGCACAATTTAGAAAAACCGTGCAACTTGGGGCAGGTCTGTTTTCCTCAAGTGGTAGGGTCTTGAGAAGCCCTGCCCGGATTCACCTTTTGCAATACCGCATGATTCAGCAAGATGACGGCTTGGCCTCAACTCATCATTGAACAACTGAAAGCTTACAACGTCCGCTTTATCAGTTACGTCCCGGATGCGTGCGGGGAGCACATCCTGCGGGCGGCGCGCGAGGACTCGTTTTTCGACATCCTGCCGCTAGCCCGCGAGGAGGAGGGCGTGGGGGTGGTCACGGGGCAGTACCCCGCAGGCGAGCGCGGGGCGATCCTGATGCCAACCTCTGGCGTGGGCAATTCCATCAACGCTTTTGCGTCGCTGGCGATTCCGTACCAGATTCCAATGCCGGTTTTCATTGGCTGGCGCGGGGCGCTGGGGGAATTCAATGCTGCGCAGGTGCCGATGGGTCAGGCGCTCGTTCCGATTCTGGAAAGTCTCAACATTCCGCACTTCATCCTCTCCCGTCCGGAAGAGGTGGAAGTACGGGTGAGTGGGGCACTCAAGCTGGCGTTTGTGCTGGAACAGCCCGTGGCCGTGCTGATCTCCATGGAACTGGCTGGATGGAAGGAAAAGTGAGGCCACCATGATCAACAGTTTGGAAGCCACCCGTTTCATTGTCTCCCAAGTCACGGACGAACCGATCGTGGCCTCGCTGGGAAACGCGAAGTACGACCTCTTCCTGTCGGGAGACCGCCCGCAGAACTTCTACCTCTGGAATGCGATGGGGCTGGCGGTCTCGGTGGGGCTGGGCGTGGCGATGGCGCGTCCGCAACAAAAGGTGATCGTCGTGGACGGCGACGGAGCCTTGCTGATGAATCTCAACGCGCTGGCGACCTCAGCGGTGCGCTCCCCCAAGAACCTGATCCACATCGTCTGGAACAACCGCCAGCACGAACTCACCGGGGGACAGCCGACCGCCACGGCCTTCCGGACAAACCTTGCCGAAGTCGCTCGCGGGGCGGGCATTGAGCGTTGCGAGTCCGTAGAAACTCAGGCGGCGTTCGAGGATGTTTTCCTGCGGGCGTTTCAAGAACCGGGACCGTGGCTCATCTCCGCCCAGACCAACGGCACCCGTTCCCCCGGACGCCCCCCGAAAAGCCCCACCTACCTCAAGCACCGCTTCCGGGAAAGCATGGGCGTTGCACCGGAGTAGGGATTACCGGATTTTCTCGATCCACGCCTTGCGCAAAATTCGCCCCTGCTGCACCACGCACACCGCCCGCTGGCGTACGGGCACCCCGTACTCGTTGGTGGTCCTGAACACCCACGAGACCCAATTCTCGGTGTCGTCCTTGCGGGCCACGTCCATCGTCAGGTAATCCGGCTCGTACCGCATCGGGGAGCGCAGGTAGGACTTGATGATCGGTTCGCACTTGCTCTTCAGCAGGGAGTCCGATTGGGAGGTTTTCTGAGGCTTTTGGGTCGCTTGTCCCTTCAACCAGATGCGGTGGTAGCAGTAGTGCTTGTCGCAATGCTTGGTGGAGAAGGCGAAGCTGCGCGAGAGGTCTTTGGGCCGGAACTGCACCTCGTGCATGCGACCAATCTTGTCCTCACAGACAAACCAGTAGTAATCGTGCTGAGACATGTAAGCGGAACTCAGCAGAGTTTGGCAGTCGTTGGGATTGGCGTACCAGCCGTTGAGGATGCCCTGCTTGAGGACGTCCCGCTGCTTGTCGGTGAGTTTGGGATCCCGGAACTCGTTGCTGAGCAGCAGTTTCAGGTTGGGGAGGTCGGCAGCGCGGAGATCCGAGAGTGTGCCAAAGAGGACAATGCAGCATCCGGAAATTAGGATTTTCCTGAGGAGAACTCGCTGAATTTCCAAAGTGAAACATGTCATCTCCGCAGGTTTTGAGTGCTGGGTGGAGACGGTGTCCGTAAGGGGGAGTGGAATCCGCCATCCCACTCCCCCGGACAGAGACAGGCAAAAAAAAGGAAGGTGTTCGGGCATCCATGCCCGCACAGCGTGACAAGCACGCAATCAAACCACCTACGCGTCCATGCGCTCTTGGCCGTTGCGACCTCCGAATGTCCTCCATGGTCGGGAACAATGCGCATTCCCTGGATCGCGTCCGATGCTGAATCGCAGCCCTGGCTACGATGACCTGACGCTGGGGAGCAATGCACTCGGTGTGCCGTTATCGTCGTGTTTTATGGAAAACGTATATGCGTTATCCGTGTCACGCTTTTTGCAGAGGGGAAGCAAGTGCCATCACCCGGATGACACGTTCCAGACACGGACCGTTCGTGAACCCTTGACCCATGAAGGATCATGCCCCGACACAAGCGAGACCTGCAAACCATCAGCGCCAACATCCCCAAGCCCCTCTACCTGGCCTTGGAGGATGAAGCGGTGCAGCGCAACATCCCCAAGACTTCCATCCTCATCCAAGTGCTGGAGCGGCATTATCAAGCGCTTGCGCCGTTGGACCTGACCCGAGCGGCGACCTTTGCCCAAGCGGGGGGTGATTAGAGCCTGTTATGCACTTCACAAAAGACAGGTGCTGTTGGAAACCCCGATAGCCAGTAGCCAGTAGCTATTGCAATAGCTACTGGCTATCGGGGGGTAAAACGCCGCTGGTGTCTGGCAGCTTGTCCCCCGCCACACCCTGCTCCGCCAAGATCTGCTCCCGGAGGGTGCGGGGATTGAGGATGTGAGGCAGGGAATCACAATTGCATCAGTGAAGAGGATACGCCGTGTACCGCACGGGAACGGACGCCATGCCCTGCCCACACCTGCTGAAGCTTTTCCAAAAAACTCCCTGTCGGTCCCACGCTTGGTGTGCGCGTTCCTCTTGGAAACGATGGGTAGTGTCCGGAATGGCCGCAGGGTTGTTGGGAGTTGCGCCGGTGTCCGCAGAGTCAGCGCGAAGCGACGATGCGGCGGTGAACCCGGACATGGGCAGCCGCTACCGCATCCTCCAGCAGCGCGAGCATTTCACCTGCCGGCTCAAAGCCGTGGAGTTTGTCTCGCGGCGCGGGGCGATCTTCATGCGGCTCCACATTGACAACCCCAACCGCCGCATTCAGCACTGCACACCTCCGGGCGAGGACATCCCCTTGGTGCACGACCGTGGGGATTTCACGCACCGCGAGGGCCTGCTTTCCCGGCACCTTTTCCTTGTGGGAGGCGTGCGGGTGGAGCCGGAACTGGGGAGTCCGTGGCGCAAGGTCCGGCTACAGTTGCACTTCTCCTACTTCCAGTACACCAACACCTACACGCTTGAGTTGGAGGGGGAGGTTGCCAGCGTTCTGCATCGGCACCTGCGGACGCGCCCTCCGGTTTTACCCGCAAACGTCACGGAGGTGTCCGGACCGCGTCTGAACACCAGCATGTTTCAGGGGTATCGGGATTTGCTCTGGGGGATGCAGCGTCCGCAACTGGAGTTGGTGCTGAACCGCATCTGCGATACCTATCTTGTGGAAACGGAAGTGATTGTCGCCGATGGCTGCTACCGCATCGCCGGAATCAAGCGCAGCCTGCTGCTGCATTTGGATGAGGAAACCACAGGACTTGCAGCGGTCGCCGTGCGCATGGGCAACTTCAGCCCGGATTTCTTCCAGAGCATTGACGACACGCTTTCCGGCAAGTACGGGTTCACGGCGGGGTTTGGACGCGAGGAGGTGGACCATCTGGAACGCTATGCCGGGCGGGAACTCTACCGCATCTACGGCGAGGGCACGGTCACGCTGGTGCTGCATGCCGAAGGCCTCCACTCCCAGATGAGCGTGCTCTATCGCAACCTGCACCGCGCCCAAACCTTCCTTGCGGATCAGATCCGCCCCCGCGTCTCTCCCAACGATCTCTGAGCGAGGTCAACTCACACCAAAGTGCTGGGCTGCATCGTCGAAGGCCTTGCCGAGGCGTTCCATGAACTGATCAATCTCGGCCTCGCTGATGATGAGCGGCGGGCAGCAGGCCACGATGTCCCCAGGCAGAGGCCGCACGATGAGGCCGTGTTCCTGCGCACGTTTGGCGATAAAGGCCGCAACTTTCTTGGACGCTTCAAAGGATTGCTTTGAGGCTTTGTCCTCAACGATTTCCAAACCGCCGATCAGGCCCACGCAGCGGTGGTGCCCCACCAGCGGATGGTTGCCCAATTCCGCCAGGCCCGCCTTCAGTCTGGGGTGAAGTTCCTGAACCCGTGCGACAATCTCCCGCTCCTCGTAAATCTTCAGCGTCTCCAAAGCAACCGCTGCCGGGACGGGGTGTCCGGAATAGGTGTAGCCGTGCCCGAACTGCCCCAGTTTGCCGCTCTGCTCACTGAGCGCGTCAAACACTTGTTCGGACACCAGTAACCCGGAAATCGGCAGGTAGGCCGCTGAAAGCTGTTTGGCGACGGTCATCAGGTCCGGGGTGATGTTGTAGGTCTGTGAGCCGAACATGTTGCCTGTACGACCAAAACCGCAGATCACCTCGTCCGCAATCATCAGCACTTCATGCTTCTTGAGGACGGACTGGATTTTGTCGAAGTAGGTTGCGGGTGGCACGATCACACCCCCGGCCCCCTGAATGGGTTCGGCGATGAAGGCGGCGATGGTTTCCGGACCTTCTGTGGTGATGAGTTTGTCGAGGTTTTCAGCCATCCGCGTAGCGAAGTCCTCCTCGCTCTCGCCCGGATTTGCGTGGCGGTAGTGGTGAGGGCAGTCCGTGTGCCGAAAGCGGTCCACTGGCAGGTCAAAGCCGTCTTGGGCGTAGCTGAGTCCGGTCAGCGATCCTGCAACCACGGTCACGCCGTGGTAGCCGCGTTGGCGGGCGATGATCTTCTTCTTCTCCGGACGCCCCAGCGCGTTGTTGTAGTACCACACGATCTTGACCGCCGTGTCATTCGATTCCGAACCCGAGTTGGCGAAAATGACCCGACTCAGTGACGCAGGAGCCAAGTCAACGAGCCGCTCGGCCAATTCCACCGTGACCGCCGGAATCTTGCCCGTGAAACTGTGGTAGTAGGGCAAATCTCGCATCTGCTGGTACGCGACCTTCGCCAAGCGTTCCTCGCTGAAACCAAGGGAGCAGCACCAGAGTCCCGACAATCCCTCCAGATACTCACGGCCGTCCTCGTCATAGACATAGACGCCCTTGCCACGCTTGACAACGAGCGAGGGATTGGTTTCGCGTTGGGGCAGGTTAGTGAAGGGGTTGAGGTAGTACTGCTGTTCGCGTTCGCGTGAACTGAGACCTGAGTCCATTGGATCCTCCAAAAGTTAGGGTAGTAAAAAACACACACAAACTGTCCCACGCCTCTCTTGGAAGCACAAGCCCGCAAACTCGGTGCAAGGAGTCGAGAATGGTGCCCTTGCCCCCTAGCGAGGTGGGTGAAAGATCAAGCGCTTGCAGTCGTGGAGAATCCCTGCTAGAACCATGCTCAGAACTCTAGCTGGAAGGAAACCATGCACCGTAAAATCTGTCTCGTTGAAATGAAGCAGGTTGTCCTCCTCAAGAAGGAATTGTATGTGGAGGGCGAGCCGGAGGAAGTCGAACGCTGGGTGCGTTCCAAGCAATTTGACGAGTCCGCGCTGCAATGGCGCGAAACCATCGAGCATGTGGAGACGAGTCCTGCGGAAGCCGACGTGCTGAAACTCCCGGAGGATGACGGACTCAACTCCCTGCGCTTCATCCAAAAACCCGCCATCTACCGCCTCCAACCCTCTAGGGAAGGACGCGTCAAGAACCAGCGTTAGCGGTCACTCGCCGGGAAACACCAGTTCCCGCAAATCGAGGTGTTGCAGGGACCATGCTGAAATCCACTGGCACAGCCCCAGTCGGTTGTGCCGGGTTTCCGGATTCTCGTCCATCACCAGAATCTCCGTGAAAAATCGTGTGATCGGCACTTCAAGCTGCGCGAGCGTTTCCATGAAACTTTCCGGTGATGTGATGTGATCCGGAAGTGCGGCAACCACCACGTGCAGGGCGTGTTCGGCTTTGTGAGCAAAACGTTCGGGGTTGACTGCAAACTCTGGAGGTAGTGGATTTTTCTGGGATAAATTCACAGCCCGGAGGACGGCCTCAACCTGCAACTTGAATGACGGCTGGCTCTGCACGGACTCCAAATACTGCGCCATCCGCAGTTGCCACAGCGGTTGAGTTTGCTCCCCTTTCAGCACGGCTTCCACCACATCGTGTGCCAAGCCTTGTTCCCGCAGTTGCCAGCGTTGCCGTTGCAGCAGGAAGCCTGCAAGTTGCTGGTGCAGCTTTACGGTTTCAAGATCGGGGTTCTGCTGTTTGGTCAGCACCTCCACGGCAGCGGCGACCAAATCCTGCGAGCAGAGTTCAAGCTGGAGTCCGAGCAGGAGCTGCATCACCCCCTGCGCGGCCCGCCGCAGCGCAAACGGATCGGCGGACCCGGATGGAATCATGCCGAGCGAGAAAGCAACCGCAAGCTGATCGAGACGGTCCGCCAGCGCGACTGGCACGGTTTGCAAATTTTGGGGAAGCGCGTCCCCGGCGTAACCTGGCAGGTAATGCTCCCGGATGCCCCGACACACCACCTCCGGTTCCTCCAGCAAGCGGGCGTAATGCCCGCCCATCACCCCCTGTAATTCCGGGAACTCATAGACCATCTGGGTTTGCAGGTCAAACTTGCAGAGTTCCGCGATGCGTGAAGCCTGCTGGCGTTGTTCTGGAGAAAAGTCCAGTTGCTCGGCAATCCGTTCCGTGAGTTGCTGGATGCGGAAACCCCGGTCCTGCTGGGATCCCCGTCCTTGGAAAAAAACCGCCTGTCCGCCTTTCGCCAGAAAATATTCCGGAGCGTGCTTGCGATCCTCGTTAAAGAAAAACTGTGCATCGCTCAAGCGTGCACGCAACACGCGCTCGTTGCCCTGCTGCACGGTTGTCAACGAACGTTCATCCCCGTTCCGCACCGTGACAAAGCGGTTCAACAAAAGGTTGGACTGCCGAGCATCGTACACCGGGAAATAGCGTTGATGCACTGCCATTGACGTGACCAGTGCTTCCGGAGGGAGTTCAAGGAAGCGTTCGTCAAACTCACCAACAAGTGCGGTGGGCCACTCCACCAGATTTGTCACCTCGTCCAGCAACTCCACCTCCGTTTCCACCCGGAATCCTTGTACGCCTTCCAACTCCCGGATTTGGTCGAGGATGCGCTGCTTGCGCTTGTCTGGATCCGCGACCACATGCGCTTGCTCCAGTGCAGCTTCGTACTCCTTGGCGTGATTGAGGGCGACCGGGGTTTCGCAGAGGAAGCGGTGCCCCCGTGTTTCTCGGCTGGACTGCACGTTCTCAACGGAAAGCGGCAGCACGGTTCCGTTCCACAAAAAAACCAGCCAGCGCACCGGACGGATGAGGCGGGTCCGGTAACTGCCCCAGCGCATGTTTTTTGGAAAGCTGAGTTGCTGAAGCCAGTTGGGGGCGTTGTCCTTGAGCAAGCTCCCCGTGGACTGGCCTGCAACGTTGCGGGAGACAAACAGGTACGCCTTGCCACCGATTTTGCGGATTTCCGCCGCGTCGAGGTCAATGCCGTGCTTACGGGCAAAGCCCTCGGCAGCTTTGGTCCACTCACCCTCCGGGGTTTGGGCAATCACCAGCGGCGGCCCCTTCAGCTCTTTGGTACGGTTGGGTTGCTGGTCCGGAAGGTTTTCCAGCACCAGCGCCAATCGTCGTGGCGTGGAAAAGCTCCGGACCTGCACCTCGCCAAGCTGGTGGTTCTTGCAGAATTGCAGGGCGCATTGACGCAACTGCTCCGCAGCGGGTTGAATCATTTGGGCAGGAACTTCCTCCAGCCCCATCTCAAGCAGACAGGTGTTCACAAATCGTGTGTTGAAAAGATTCTTGGGAGCAGTTTTCCCGTGTGGGAGTTAGGGCATCTTTGCTTTGGGAGCCAGCGCGTCCACCCAGCGGGCGGCGGCGGCGCGGTCTTTCATCAGGGGGAATCCGAGGCGGCGACGGCTTTCGAGAAAAAGTTTGGCGGCTTGCAGGGCAAGGGTCCGGACCCGGCCAATGTAGGAAGCTCGTGCAGAAACGCTGATCGCCCCGGAAGCGTCCAATTGGTTGAAGGTGTGCGAGCATTTGAGAATGTAATCGTAGGCGGGAAAGACCAGTTCGGCGTCAAGGGCACGTCCGGCTTCGGTTTCATAGTCATTGAACCAGCGCACGAGTTGTTCGGTGTCCGCGACCTCAAAGGTATACTTGGAATGCTCAAACTCCGGTTGCTGGAAAACCGCGCCGTAGCTGACGCCGGGGGCGAATTCGAGATCGAACACGTTTTCGACACCTTGCCGGTACATTGCCAGCCGCTCCAGTCCGTAGGTGAGTTCGGCCGAAACGGGGTGGCACTCGATGCCGCCGACCTGCTGGAAGTAGGTGAATTGCGTCACCTCCATGCCGTCCAGCCAGACTTCCCAGCCCAAGCCCCACGCACCAATCGTCGGAGCTTCCCAGTTGTCCTCCACAAAGCGGATGTCGTGATCAAGCGGGTTGATCCCCAGCGTCTGCAGGGAGTTGAGGTAAAGCGCCTGAACGTCATCCGGAGACGGCTTGAGGATCACCTGATATTGATGGTGTTGGTACAGGCGGTTGGGGTTTTCGCCGTAGCGTCCATCCACGGGTCTCCGCGAGGGTTCCACATAGGCGGCGTTCCACTCCTCCGGGCCAAGCGTCCGGAGGGTGGTCATCGGATTCATGGTGCCCGCGCCAGTTTCCACATCGTAGGGATTGGCGATCAGACAGCCATGCTCAGTCCAAAAACGGTGCAGCGTGAGGGTGAGGTCTTGGAGGGAATTTGCTTTCGTCATCAACAGCGACTAACTTGGTCAGGTTTGGATGCCCCGCAGAGAACACAGAGGACGCAGAGAAAAAAATCAACACTCTGCGCCCTCTGCGTCTCTGCAGTGAGTTTTCAGGATTGCGGTGGGTCAGGTCCGCAAGCGGGTTTGGTCGCGCTTGAGCAGGCGGAGCAGTACCCCGTGGAGCCACTGGACCACAAGCTTGCAGCGTTGAATCGCCAGCCCTTCCAGTTCCAGTTTGAGCCGCACCTGTGTTTTGGACTGCTTGCGATGGAACGTCTGAGCATATTCCGCTGCGTGTGTCGTGGCCCGCAACAGGATTTCCCAATGAGTGCGAGCCTCTGAAGTGGCGAAAACCTGGCACTCCGATTCTGGGGAAGGCAGGCCCACTTCGCCCAGCCCAGCCAAGGATTCGGGATCGGGGAAATCCTCCGGATTGAGCCAGCGTTTGCGGTCCACCTGAATCAGCCGTCGCATCATCTCCGAGGCCTCGTCCTCTTCCTCGCAGAGCAGCAGGGCTTGGGGGCTCCGGAAGACTTCCGGGTTCTCCGACACTTGATTCCAATCAAGGACATGCTCAAGCAGCGCTTCCAGCTTCCGCGACTGGCGGAGGGCTTTCTGGAGCACCTGCGCTTCCTGCGTGTAAATCAGCTCGCGGTTCCGGGAAAGCTGGTGGTCACGCCGTAGTTGCTTTTCCTTGGTCTCCAGTGTAGCGAGTTGCTGGTCAAGTTCAATCCGAGACAGTGGCAGGCCTCCGATGAGCTTGGGGGCGTGCTGTTTCAGGGTTTCCGTGTGTCGGTCCAGCAGGTCCACGACTTCCCGCAAATCCTCCGTCCAGTCCAGCGTCACGCCGCGAACCGCCGCGTTGGGGAATGGGGTCAGTTGAATCCAGAGCAGTCCGGATTCCAGCTCGTGCCGCCCACTGGGGAGTTCCGGCAGCGAGGCCACATCCCGATAGCCGTGGCGCAGCAGCACCGATTCCGTCAACTCGTTGAGGATGGGCAGGGTGCCGAGGCAGCGCACCGGATCCTCAAAATTCGGGGGCGTTGGCACAGGTCCCGTTTTCTGCGAGTCTGCAGCCTCCTTCAAGGCTTCCACCAGACGCTGAAAGGGGAAGGCGTTGGACTGAAAGCCATCACGTCGCAAAAGATGACCGATGCTCACGTCACCCACGCTGAGGGTGGTCACGGCGTTGAGGGGGATGCCGGGGAACAGGAAGCAGCCCTGCGCTTCACGGAGGAGGCCCCGGATTTGGTCAGGACGGATGGGATGGGACTGCTGGTCGAGAAACTGCTTGAGCCAGAGGTCGGTGGCGACAGCTCCGGATGCGGTTTCCACGGACTCCACTGCCGTCAGCGGGAGCGGTTGGTTGAGGGGCAATCCCTCCAGCATCAGGGTTCCGGAAATTGCACCATCTCCGCGCAACACGAGCCTGCGTACCTCTCCGTCCACACGAACGCGGGGGAAGCGGCGGATGTGGTGAGAGAGGAGCAGCGAGGGATCCGTCAGTGTGCAGCAGAGTCCGTTGGAAAGCTGCACCTCCGGAGCGAGTTTCAGCAGATCCGCCACTTCGTTGGTTTCCGGAGCAACGAACAGCAGGGTGGTGAGGGCACTACCCGTGCGGAACTGCATTTGCCGGACAAAGGAAATCGCCTCATCGGTCGTTGGAAACGCCGAAATGCGGAACGCCAGCAGGGTCGGTGCCTCCTGCATCAGCAGCACTCCGGCCTCCCGCACCGCATCCGGGGTCTGTGGGCCTTGCTCCAAACAGCGCCCCTGCATCTTGAGGGCGGGCAGGGCGGCTCGCAGGCTTTGCATCAGCCCCGTCCAATCATCCGGAGGTATTCCGTATCCAATCACTTGCATGGGCGTGGGGTTCGATCAACCGAGTGTAGGGAACTATACATGGCACGGAGGCAGGGTTCAACGCAAGGACGGATCAGGGTTGCAATTGCCCGGACCTTCGGTCACGCTACCGGGGTTTTCAACACCAAAGTATCCAAGGAGCCATTGATGCAAATCGAAGGAGAGTTGATCGAGATTTACGACACCGAACAGGTGTCCGAGCGTTTTCGCAAACGCGAATTTGTAGTCGAGTACACGACCAATCCAGACTACCCGCAGTTCATCAAGTTTGAACTGGTGCAGGATCGTTGCGAGGGGTTAGACGAGTTCAGCACCGGACAGCACGTGGCAGTGGAGTTTGAACTCAAGGGTCGGCACTGGACGGATCGAGAGGGCAAGATCCGCTACTTCACCTCATTGCAAGCGTGGCTGCTCAAAGCTTTGGACAAAGCAGGCCCCCCGCCTCCCGATGACGATTCACGTCCCCCGGAGGGTACGGACGATCTGCCGTTTTAGCAGAAGTCACCACTCCAGCCAATGCGTCACTGGGTCATCGTTGACAAGGTGCACCTGCATTTCGGCCCCGAAGTGTCCAGTTGCGGTGGTGATGCAAAGCTGCCAGAGCCTCGAAAATGCACAGGTTCGCAGATTTTTCCGCAAGCTATTGGACGGTTTCGGGCGTGTCGGAACGGGTGGCGCCCACGAAAATCAGCAATCCGGAACCAATCGCTCCCACGCTTTCTGAGCAATCAGCGTGCGGTCTTGGTTATGCTGAAATCACTCTGGTCGATTTGAAGATGACGGTTTAAAATCATTGGCAAGGTTGTCAGGATAGGTTTTGGCCAACTCGGTTTTTGGATCCCCGGCAACTCGTGTATGACGCAAAGTGCGAACCTCTTTGTGCTGGTATGGCCTGGCCCTATGCAGGACGCATCGGTTATCCCACATAATTACGTCACCTGGGTGCCATTTATGTGTATAGATCCGAGGTGGTTGGCATGCAAAGCAGAGGAGTTCATCCAGTAGTTTTTGAGATTTTTCACACTCCATTCCTGCAATCTGGTAGGCATGGCGACCAATGAACAAAGACTTTCTGCCTGTAACAGGGTGGATTTTTATGAGTGGTCGTAGTGGAGCACCCATATTGTGATATCCATAGTGTGCCCCTGTCTTGATGGTATAACCTGCTTTGGCTTGTGACTGGTAAAGCGAATGGTAAGCGCGGAGATCACTTATCTGATCCCTCATTGCTTTGTTGAGTTCCTCATAGGCGGCTCTCATATCCGCAAGTTCTGTTTCTCCCCCCTCTGCAGGAATTACTTGCGCGGATAATATAGAGGCTTTGGCAGCAATTGGCATGTAGGAACTGTCGGTATGCCATGTTTCGTTGCCACGCTGATTTTTGTAACCAATATCTTCTGAATCAGAGAAAGTTCCATCATCGTTCTGATTACTTATTTTGACAGCTTCAATGGATTGATTTGGTCGTAAAAGCTCAATATCTCCAAAACGTTTTGCAAAGGAGATCTGTTCTTCTTCAGTAAGGTTTTGATTTGGAAAAACCAGTGCAACGTACTCATGAAAAGAGTCTTCTATGATGTTCCATTGTGGTTCTGTCAGATTGGCAAGGTCAATGTCTGTAACAATTGCACCTAAAGTAGCATCAGTGGAGGTAAGGGTGGGTTGCATAATTGAGTTGGTCATTGACGGGATTTTATTTTTGTTATTGAAAGCAGATTCCTCCTGGAAATGCCTGCTTGAAAAATTTGCTTTTGCTCAAGTGATTTGATGCCCGATAGCCAGTCGCTATTGCAACACCTGCTGCCAGCAGGAGCAAGGAGAAAGTTTTGTTTTCCTTGAACATCGGTTTAGAATGAGAATTCTTTGCCGGATCGGCTTCCACCTCACTCTAGAAAGACCGCCATGATTTTCTTCGATTACTTCCGCTCCTCCGCTGGTTTCCGGGTTCGCATTGCCTTGCGGCTCAAGCGTCTGGACGCCGAACGGCGTTCGGTCCACCTCCGCAAGGGCGAGCAGCGCGATTCCGGATATTTGGCCGTCAACCCCCAAGGCTTAGTGCCTGCTCTGGTGCTGGACGACGGTGCTGTGCTCACCCAATCGCTGGCGATTATTGAATACCTCGACACCCTGTCCGCCGAAAACCCCCTGATCCCGGAGGACTCGCTGGAAGCCGCACGGGTTCGGCAACTCAGCCAATTGATCGCCTGCGAACTGCATCCGCTCAACAACCTGCGCATCCTCAATTACCTCAAGGAACCGCTGGGGCATAACCAGGGCGAGGTCAACAGCTGGTACCAGCACTGGGTGGAGTCCGGGTTCACCGCCTTTGAACGGCTCATTGCGGAATACGCTCCGAACGCGCACTACTGCCTGGGAAATTTCCTCACGATGGCCGATGTTTGCCTTGTCCCGCAGGTGTTCAACGCTCAGCGCTTCTACTGCCCGTTGGATGCCTATCCCAAGCTCATGGACCGCTACGAACGGTTGGCCTCCCTCCCGGAATTCGAGAAAAGCTTTCCCCAAGTGCAGCCGGACGCAGGGTAAAACTTTTCACGCAACTTCCCCGCTGCGGGCGGGCGGGGAGGCCCAGCCTCTGGGGAGGGGCTTTCCGCTCCTCCCTTTTGCTTTTCCAGAAAATCCGTTTGTGCTGTCAGGGGTGAAGGATCAAGGTACTCAGCCCCTGAAGATCCGGCAGGCAGTGGACTTCAGGCGGGAAGATGTTTGTCCGGTCCGGAGTGATAATGCCCAAAAACTGGGTTCCTGCAATTTGAGACCCCTCCAAATCTGCGAGTGCATCTCCAACCATCAGGATTCGCGCCGGTTTTCCAGTGAGCGGAACGATCCGGTTCAGTATTTCCGCTTTGGTTGCAGGTGAGCCAAAGACCCCCTGAAAGTAGTGACTCATCTGACGCCGGGAGACAATGAATCTGAGCTCGGCTTCAGGAGTTCCAGACGCGACATAAAGTGGTGGCAACTTGTGATATGTTTCCAAAAACTCTTGAGCACCTGAAATGTAGGGCGCCTGCACCACTGCCTCCAACACCAGTCTGGAGTATTGTTCCGAAAGACTCTGTCCGCGATGCTCGGTGTAGGGACGGTTCAGCAGGTTCTCTTCCCAGTGGCGGAATTTGACAAATCGTGAAAGCCCTTCGTTTTTGTGATGGTACTCCTTCACCTGCTCAACAATCGCGGCTCCTTCAGACTCGTAGAGCTTTCCAAACGCCTGTGTTTTGATTTCGTTGGAATCAACCAGAGTGCCATCAAAATCAAAGACGATTGCGTCACAGCAGGGCGGATGACTTGCCATTTCTTCTCTCTTTTCCCTTTGTTTGAAGTATTTACCCATATTACCCATATTGAGCAGGTACTAAATAACTGAAATTTAAGAGGAATTTATTGTTCCAATCCGTTAGTAACTGATGTTACGCAGAGGGATATCAGACTAAACTAGTGCTTGGCCGAAAATTAGGTAACTACATGATATTTAATGGTATTCACCTATTTTCAAGAAACGAAGATTTTGGGGAAAC
>PBTB01000058.1 GCA_002726945.1 Deltaproteobacteria bacterium
GTGTCCCCTGTCGGGATGGGGAGGTCCATGATGCAGGCGCACCGGAGGATTGGGTGAAAGTCTCACTTGCACTTGCACCCGGGGCTAGATCGGATTGGCGCCGATGACAACGTTTCGGCCTGATTCCTTGCCTCGGTAGAGACAGTCGTCCGCCTGCTTGAGCAGATGCTCAATGGACTCCGCATCTTCCGGGAAGGTGGCGACCCCGAACGTGGCGGTGAGGTTGCCGAGAGGCTGCTGTTCCTGATAGGGGATGTCCTCGTCCGCAATCGCCTGCCGGAGTTTTTCGCCGATTCGGAGGGCGTTTGCCTTGTTGCACTTGGGCAGGATCATCACAAACTCCTCGCCACCGAAACGGGCCGCGAGGTCGCCGCGCCGCACCCGGGTCTTGAACACTGAGGACACCGTGGCCAGCACCACATCCCCCATCTGGTGCCCGTGGGTGTCGTTGTAGTGCTTGAAGTTGTCCACGTCGGCGATGATCAGGGAGAAGGGCTCCCGGCGTTCCGGATAGAGGGTGGCCAGGGCTTCAATGAACTCATCGAGCTTGCGGCGGTTGGCGAGTCCGGTGAGTCGGTCCGTGTCGGCGGCATGCTCGACTTGCTCCAACTCGCGCTGTCGGTAGTAGGCGACCCGCAGTTGCGAGAGCAGATGTCGGCAGTCAAACTCCGAAAACGGCTTCGACAGAAACGAGGTCACACCAAGATTGGCGAGTTGTTCCCGGTTGCCCTCCTCCATGCAATAGCGGCTGACGGCCAGGATCATTTCGGAGAGCAGGACGCTGGCTTCGATGGTCGGTATCACATCCGTGTCGAGCCCCCCGTCCAAGGGATCGACAAGCATGAGGTCAAAGCCCTGGGTGAGGTTACCCTCCAGCAGCTTTTCCCTGGAAACCTCGGAAACCTGTCCACGCGGCCAGACATCCTGCACCAACGCCAGCAGTTGCTCCAGCGCTTCCGGATTGGAATCCACCACCCCAATCCGGGGAGGTTGAACCTCGTCACTGACCCGGTTGCCGCGCTGGAGCCGTGTTTGCGCGGTGGTGATGCGTAGCTTTTCAACAAGGATGTGCGCGAAAACCAGATAAATCGCCGAGACTTCTGCCGAGTGTTCCGGAGCCGCAAACAGTTCGTTGGGGAACATCACGAGCAGACTCTCGACTTCAGCAACCACACCCGCCGAGTGTGGCCCTGGACGCAGCACCGACATCTCACCGATCACGTCTCCCGTCTGGTCCAGTCGCATGAGAAAGGACTCCTGCGATGTGACCGCGAGTGAGCCTTCAAGCAGCACTCCCATGCGCACCGCCTGCTCCTCTCCTTCCTGAAAGATCATCTCTTCCGGATTGCACCTCACCAACTCTCCACGCCGGAGCATCTGCTCCAAAACCTTCTCGTCAAGCTGCCGGAAATAGCGTCCAGCGGCAATCCGGCGGGTGATGGCCTCCAGTTCGTGGTGATCGGTTTGAGTCGAAAGGGGTGTGCTTTCCATGAGCTTGCTGCCGACTTGAGGGCGTGTTAGCGTGAACAGACGCCAAGGGAATGTTGTTGTAAAACTATGCCACGCTCGGACCACAACCGCAACCATCAGAAAATATGTGGCTCCCCATAACCGCGATGGTGGTCGCGCCCGGACTCGCATGGATCTGGGCGTTACTCCACTGGAATCGCAACCAGCGCCCACAATTCCGGTTCCTGCTGCGCCTCTTTTTCGGAGGGAGCCTCTGTGGCTTGCTGGCGTTGCTGCTGAACCACTTGGTAGAGAAATACACCCGCTTCTGGCCCGGAGCCCCCACTGACTTTGGATTCCTTGGAGTGGAGTGGTCGTTGTCGCGCTCGGGATTCTGGCTGCTGGTTGGAGCCAACGAGGAGTTTGCCAAGCTCATCACTCTGCTTCTGCTCTCCTACGTCCTTGGGCGACTCCGTAATCCCGCCGAGGGGATGGTGCAGGCCGGAGTGGTTGCATTGGGATTCGCCACCATCGAAAATGCCTTCTATCTGGATCAGTACGGCCCTGCCGTGCTGATCACCCGGACCATCATCACCCTGCCCGCCCATGCGTTCATGTCAATGCCGATGGGGTATCTGCTGGGAAAATCCGCCCTGCACCTGTACCGGGAAGACGGCGTGGTTCCGGATCGGTATCGGGAAATGTGGTGGGTTTTGGGAGCGTGGCTGGCCGCCTGCCTGCTACACGGAACCTACGACCTCTGGCTCTCGCTCAACCGAGAAGGGCTGGCCTACGCCCAAATTGGCGGGATGGCCCTGCTGAGTCTGTGGCTGTTGCGGCGCTCCCAGCATGAAGTTCCACCCCTCCTCACATCATCGCCAGCTTGATTGAGCCGATCATCTGGAACATCTGTGGGCGCACCGCCGCTTGGTTGTTGAGATGCTCAAAGCGCGTCAGCAGGTGCTTGAGCACCCGATCCATCAACACGGGATCCTTGGAGGCGAGCGTTTGTTCCATCATGCCTAGCAACACCTTGGTCTGCTCCGGATCACGCGAGGCATCCAGTTCCTCGCCGATGTCGTTGACGCTGGAGATCAGCAACTCCGAGTCCTTCAGCGTCACCGAGCGTTCGACCAGCATCCCCAGCACCTCCATGCGCTCCTTGCCAGAACTGCGCTCGTAGCGGCGGTGCAGCAGCACATACTCGGAACGTAGCAGCATCTCCTGCGCTTCAGCGTATTCCGGAGAGTCTGGGTTCACCTTTTCCAACTCACGCACCGCCAGTTCGTAGTCCTTCTGCACATACGCCTGCTTGCCCCGCTGGTAGGGAATCTTGCGGATGACCTTGAGGGCTTGTGGGTAGAGGTCCGAATCGGTTGGAATCTTGCGGAATTTGCGGGTCGCAAGCGTGTAATCGCCTGTGTCGTAAGCACGGAGGCCCTGCTCAAAGGCAACGGATTCGCCACTCTGGGAATTGAGGTTGAACATTCCGCAACCTCCCAGCAGGGAGATCATGAGCAGCGCCAGGAAAATGTATTGAATTCGCATGGTGGAGGTTTGGAATTGAGAGTGTGTTATATCCTTGAATTTGCCGGCTTCCTTGCAGCAACAGCCCAGACTGTGATCCTGATAATGCCGCCGGTTCCCGCCAACCCAAGGAGCAGCCACGGCCATGAGATTGCATCCTTGAGGACCACCACAAACACAATTGCGATGAGCAGCAGCGAGGGGCCTTCGTTGAACAAACGGAATCGGCGCGAGTTCCAAGTGCAAGTGCCCTCGGCGAGTTGGGTCCGGAGCCGCCCGCACCAGAGATGATAGCCGATGAGCAGCGCCACCAGCCCCAGCTTTGCGTACAGCCAGTCCGGAAAACCAAAAAAGTGCAAAAGGGCACTTCCGAAGATGACCGTGATGCAGAGTCCGGGCCATGTGATGGCGTACCACAAGCGCCGTTCCATGAGCACGAATTGCATGGTCAGGATGCTGCGTTCCGGCTCCGGTTTGGAGTACGCCTCCTGATGGTAAACAAAGAGTCGTCCGAGGTAGAACAGCCCCGCAAACCAGACCACGACGCCGATGATGTGTAAGGCTTTCAGGTAGAGCAAAGCCGTCTCCTTTCTGCATTTGACTCGACCCCGTTCGCCCTGAGCTTGTTGAAGAATGCCTGAGGACTAGCCCGCACTGTGCAAACTGGTGCAAACGTTTATGAGTCCCAGGCTAAAGCCTCGTGCGGGCGAGCAGTTGGTTCACCAACTCGGAATCGAGCCGGACCTGCAAGGTGCGGTTCTGCGAAAAATACACCAGTCCGGCTGATCCGTCACGCACTCTGCGGACGTGTTTGCACCGGGTGTAGTCGACTTCAGCGCATCCGGTCTTCCGGAGTTTGCTGAAGTACGTCGCCAGTTGTGCGGCTTCTTGCAGCGTTCGTGTGGGCAACTCCCCCCCAAAATTCCGGACCACCACATGCGCCCCGCCCACGCCTTGGGCGTGGAGCCACCAGTCGTTGCCCTTGGCCCAGTGGAAGGTCACGGTCTCGTTCTCGCGGGCATTGCGCCCCACCCAGATTTCCAGCCCGTCCGAGCTGGTGCGGACCAGTGGTCCGGAGGCTTTGGATCTCTTGCTGAAAGTTTCGTTGACTTCACGGGGGAGCGTCGCTCGCATCCACAGCGGCTGGCGTGGTCCCCATGCCAACACTGCCGACTCGTCACCAAGGGTCACAAGCTGTTCCAGTGCCGCCCCCAAGCTCTGCAGTTGGCGCTGAGTTTCTGTGATTCTGCGTATAACGTGCGGCCTGGAATGCTCAAGCTTTTCGGCCCGTCGGTACAACACCTCCAAGTTCTGCTGGGGGGAGTCCTGCGGGTTGAGTGGAATGTGCACCTCGGCGGGTTCGTTTTCAGAGTGATCCAACACGATGATTTCCGATTGTCCCGGATGGAGTTCGTGCAGCTTCGATTTGAGCAAATCTCCCCAACGTCGGAGACAATGAGCTTCGCTCAAGCTGGCTTGGTCAACCTCCAAGTGCCGGAGTCTGCGGTGCAGTTGCTTGCGCAGTCGCTTGAGGTGCTGTTGCCACACCGCTTTTCGTCCATGAGCTTGAGCCGTTTCTGGTGCTTCTCCAGTCTCTGGGCGCAGTTGGTGCCAGTGACTGGGCAGGGTGTAGGGTTTGCCTTTGGAAAGCGGGCGTCCAGACTGATTGGGATTCCGGAGAGCGATCAGCAGATGCCGGTCCTCGTCGAGCAGGAGCAGGTTGCTGTTGATGCCGTTGTTCTCATGGACGAGGTGGAAGCGCTGCACCCGCTTGTCCTGGAATCGTTCAATCGCCACTTCCTGAACATGAGGATGCAGTTGCACCCACGGTGCCACGCGCCCGTTCAAGATGCGAGTCCGCAGCCACAGGCAGAAGATGGGCGGTTTGGGAGCGTTTTGATGCGGTTCGCTGCTGGGGTGGATGCCAGAGTCCCCCGGAGTTGCTGAAATCAACCAGCGTGAGCGACGGGAGGGCAAAGGGGCTTGCGGGTGGAAGAGGTCAAGCAGAATAGCGTCGGTCCCACGCTGTGAAACACGTTGGATGCATCCGTCCGCCCACGAGTCCAAGGGGGAGTCCTCCATTGTTCAAACTCGCCTCCGGGTCAGGAGCGGGAAAGGTCGCGGGAGCGGCGCACGGCGAGTTGAAAATAATCCATGCCCAACTCTCCCAAGGCGTCGTCCTGAAGTGCCACCTTCATTTCACAGCAGTGCACCCCCTGTTTGAGGGCCTGGAAGGTTTCGTAGAGCGGCAATAATCGGTTCAGTTCCCGATCCTTGGAGGTGTCAATGTAGCGTTGCAGGAAAACCGTTCGGAGGTCGTTGCGGTTGCGGCGCATCAACTCCACACTCAGGGCTGCCACGTCGTTTGCGACATCAAGCACGGCATACTTGCGATGCACTTCCTGCGGACTCACAACGGTGATGGTCTCGTCCTTGAGGTGGAGGTGTTCGGGCAGGAACGCCCCGTGCCCTCCAACGATCCGACCCTTGCGGAGCCGTCGCACGAGGATCGCCCCATTGGCGTCCAGAAACTTCTCCAGCGGATGCCGGATCATGTCCAGAATTGGCTGTGTCAGCGATGCATCGAAGTAACGCTTGAGTTGGTAGAGAAAATCCTCGCACAAGGCCCGGAAGGCTTCCGGACGCGCCGAATTGGCGACCTTGTCCTTGTCCTTGACCACGAGAGTCGCGTGAGTTTCGGCAAGCTGCACTCCGATCCGCTCCAAATCCGCAACTCCGATCTTTTCCTTGTCCAGCCGGACGTTCAGGAATCCGGATGCGCCCAAAAAGGGTATCTCCAACGCATACTCGACGGGTGAACCCTCGCCCTCCAACTGGAAAACACCGGAGGCTTCGTGAACAGGCACCACCCGGGCCGGGAATTCGGGATTGAATTGCTGAAGCAGTCGTGCTTCTTCACGGCAGAACGCCTCCTTGATCGAGGGGTTGGGGTACTCGTTTCCAGGTTTCTTGACCTTGTAGAGCAGTTCGTCGGCTCGAAACAGATACGACGTGTGGGTTTCGGTCAAACCCACGGACTTTGGAGTTTGCAGGTACGCTTCCGGATGCTTCAGTGCCTCCACCCAAGCAGGTAAGTTATGGTTCATGTCTGGTTTTTGAGGACGGCTAGATGTTGAGAAGGTGCCCGAGTTTGGATTTCTTCACCTGCAGGTACGACTCATTCTTGGGGTTGGATTCCACTTGTAGCGGAACCCGTTCGACCACTTCCAGCCCGTGCCCTTGCACCCCGACGATCTTGCGCGGGTTGTTGGTCAGCAGGCGCATCCTCTGGACGCCGAGCAGGTAGAGCATCTGTGCCCCCATGCCATAGTCGCGGAGGTCGTCCTTGAAGCCGAGACGGCTGTTGGCTTCAACAGTGTCGGCTCCTTCATCCTGAAGGTGATAGGCCAGCAGCTTGTTGATGAGCCCGATGCCCCGGCCTTCCTGCGGGAGGTAGAGGATCACCCCCTTGCCCTCCTGTTCGACCATCCGCATCGCTGCTTCCAACTGCGGCCCGCAGTCGCAGCGATAGGAGCCGAAGACATCCCCGGTGAGGCATTCGGAATGCACCCGGACCAGCACAGGCTCGCCTGGCTCCCAAGTGCCCTTGACGAGGGCGACATAGTCACTGTCGTCGAGCGTGCTTTGAAAGCCGATGACCCGGAATTCCCCAGATTCTGTTGGCAGCGCAGCCTCCACTTTCAGTTCAACCAAAGTTTCGTTCCTCTTCCGGTATTCGATGAAATCCGCAATCGTGACCAGCGGCAGCTTGTGGGTGTCCGCGAACTTCCGGAGTTCCGGGTAGCGCGCCATCGTCCCGTCTTCGTTCATGATCTCGCAAACCACCCCACCCGGACGCAGCCCCGCCAAGCGGGCAAGGTCCACCGATGCCTCCGTGTGCCCGGCGCGTCGCAGGACGCCGCCGACCTGAGCGAGCAGGGGAAAGATGTGCCCCGGACGCCGCAGGTCGCTGGGCCGGGCATCCGGGGCCATGGCGACTTGGATGGTGCGGGCGCGGTCATGTGCGGAAATTCCCGTCGTCACTCCTGTTGCCGCTTCAATCGTGACCGTGAAGTTCGTGCCGTGCCCAGAAGTGTTTTCCAAGACCATCAGCGGCAGGTGGAGTTGCTGAACGCGCTCGGAGTCAATTGGCATGCAGATGAGCCCGCGAGCGTGCTTTGCCATGAAATTGATGATCTCCGGAGTGACCTTCTCCGCCGCGCAAATCAGGTCACCCTCGTTTTCGCGGTCCTCGTCGTCCACCATCACAATCAACGCTCCCCGGCGGATCGTGTCAATGGCGTCTTCGATGGCGTCAAATTGTGGTTCTGGTGCTTTCCTACCCACGCTTGCTTCCCCCTTTTGTGACAATGAGGACCGACCCATACACCGTAAAGAACCTTCCAAAGAGGATCAGCCCCTCATGAATTTCCATTACCTTGCCTTACCTCAAATAGTCTGCAACGATCATCAGATCCTCCCCAACGGACCGGTGCGTCCGGATGCTCCAGCGAGTCGTGTCTGCAAGTCCTTCGGACCCCCACTCGCCGCACCACCCGAGTGCGGACTGCCCGCCAATCACCTTGGGGGCGAGGAAGAGCACGAGTCGGTTCGGGAGGCTCGCCGACAAAGCACTGGCATGCAACTGTCCGCCTCCCTCAATCAGCACCTTCCGGAGGCCGCGCTCCGCAAGTTGATCCAGCACCCAAGGCAGTTCCGGGCGCACCGTGGTTGCCTTCAGCACCGTCATGTTCGGGCGCTCGCGGAATCCGTCACTCGGGGCATCGCGCCCCGTGGACACAAACACCGGAACCCCGTCTTCCGCCAGCAATCGGCTGTTTTCCGACAGCCTCCCGTGGGAATCCAGCACCACCCGCGCCGGATGGCGACCTTCTGGAACACCCCGTGTGGTCAGTGCGGGGTTGTCCGCCAGCACCGTGTTGATGCCCACGAGCATCGCATCGTGCGTGTGCCGCAGCCAGTGGCCCAACTTGCGGGCGGCGGGGCCGGTGATCCATTGCGACTCGCCCGTTTTGGTGGCGATCTTGCCGTCCAGCGTGGCGGCAGCCTTGAGTGTCACCCAGCGTTCGGCAGCTTGCGGGGGGGTCAGCCACTCCAGAATGGACGAGTCTGGCTCTTCCAGCATAGACCGATTGCCCTGGCTTGTCATGGGGAGGGGTGTCCGTTCTCAAATCCTCCCTCGTAGAGGACAAACTGCGCGTCTTTCGAGTAGAGGGTTCCGGTGCCGTGGTACTTTCCCTGCTGGAATTCGCCCACATAAATTCGGAAGCCGTTGACATCAAACTGTACGCCCTTCCCCTCGGGCCGACCAGATTTGAACCCACCTTCGTAGGCGATCTGCCCGCTGTCCCAGAAAAGCCGACCCTTGCCCTCAGCCACTCCTTCCTTGAGTGGCCCCGTGTAACGGAGGTTGCGATCCTGATAGTAGGTGTCAGGCGGCAATCCGCCGGGATCCGGAAGCAGCCGCACGATCACAGGGTCAAGCCCCAGAGCAGACACCGACACCGACATCGTCAAAACCAGCAGTCCGAGCACACGGATCATGAGAGGCTTCGAAAACTGGAGAAACTGGCTATTCCTTGGAACGGATCGCATCCGTGCGGGGGTCGATCAGGAAGCGTTGCGGCTTGCCGGTGGGGGTGGACTTGAGCAACAACGTTCCTGCACCAACATCCTCGAAGCCGGGTGCGTCCATCATCGCGCTGATGAGGATGAGTCCATCAAACGGTTTCGCCCCTCTGGGCAAAGGCTTGAGGGTGAACGGCACCCGCACTGTCCCACGTTCGTTGAGATTCACACGCTGCGGCAGCACCACTCCTGCAAAATTGCTTTCCAGCAAGACCGGTCCCGGACGCGCCAGGGAGCGGCGGTTGCGGGAATCCCCCAATTCGATGGAGAGGACGAGCCGGGGGGGGTCTTTGGCGGAGAGGTCCACCTCGTACTGCTCAGTGCGCAAGAAGAGCTTGTAGGGCAGCAGCGCCCGTTTTTCTGCAAGGTCGTCCATGCGCTGGAACTCCGGCAGCCACTGCCCCGGATTCAACTCGACCGTGGACACGGCATTGGAGACCTCGATTTTCCCCTCGGTGAGGTGGACGGTGGTGAACTCTCCAGACTGCTTCACGAGCAGCACGGTTCCACGCACTGCAACCACGGCGGTCGGGGTGCGGATGCTCACCTGCTGAAACTGCCGCTTGAGCCTTCCGTGCAAGGTGCCCTGCTTGAGTCCCAGTCCCAGCTTGAAGGTGCGCGCCTTGGTTTTTTGTTCCCCGCCGGATGCGATGGCGAACTCGGTTTTCTCAAGCAAACGGACCCGTGAACCGTCCCGGAAGGCAATCGTGGCCTTGGCTCCCGCCCCGGTCTTGATGATGTCTCCCAGCCCAAGCAAACGTCCGTTGCGACCGGACACGCTTTTCTGCGTGGACTTCTGCCGGACCTCCACAAACCCTGAAACGTTGCGCATGGTGGCAATGGTGGTGGTGGCCACCGACGACTGGGCAGACAGCGGTGCTGCCAGCACCAGCAACAAGGGAAGCAGCAGAAGAAAGCGGGTCAACATGCTCGTGTCATGAAAGTGCAGTTTGCTCCCGGAAACCAGGGTTTTATGGGATGCTAACAGAAAATGTCAGGAGGGTCAGCACGAATCCGGAGTCGGCTCCGTTTTGGAGCACAAGCGCTTCAGAATCGAGTGAAAACAGAGATGATGGGGCCGCCGCTGATCGTGATGCTCTCGTACTGCTGGTAGGTGCCAGTGGCGTTTGTCCCAAGACTGGTGGAATTATTGATTGCAGAGGACGAGATTGCAATTTCGAACTTGAATCCTGCCTCTTCCCCTCCATACTCTGTGCCGAATTTCAACATCTGCACGTTGACGCTGTAATTGGAACTCTGGGATGAGTTATAGGTGGTGTTAATGTAGCTGCCATCGGTTTTTCGCCCTCCATCGTTGTAGGAATTTTTGAGGCTGAAACTTCCGGTCAGCAGCCCAATATTCATGTTGAACTTGGCCTCGGTCGCCTCCTTCCAGTACCAGTTCCCACCAAGCAGAAATCCGGGTCCGGCGTCCTGTGCAACATCACCGATCTTGATGCTGCTGGAGTCCTCAAGCGTGGAATAGTTGCGTCCGGGACTGATGCCCAAGATGGT
Source organism: Deltaproteobacteria bacterium (assembly GCA_002726945.1). Classification (GTDB taxonomy): domain Bacteria; phylum SAR324; class SAR324; order SAR324; family NAC60-12; genus UBA8110. The sequence continues at coordinate 10,141 of PBTB01000058.1, forward strand.
CTCTACCGTGAAGAACGGAGTGAATATCCACTCCAAACCAACAGCGGTGCTTTGGATGGAGGCAGAACTTGAGGCAGAAATCGCTCCGCTACTGTTGGCCGTTTCGTACGAGTAGTTGACCGTGGTGATAAAACGCTGGAAGGAGGCCCGCCATTTCTTCTTCTTGCGGCCTTGGGCTTCAGCCAGTGTGGCGAGGGCGATCAGCAGGATGAGTAACAGAGGAAAAACTTTTTTCATAGCCGACAACTTTGAGACAGGAACGCGCTTGCCCTCGCAGAAATGCACACTCCACGCCAGCCCCAAGATTTCCTGATCAGACCGCCCGCAGCAAAGCGAGGGGTTTCTGCCGCAGCGTTCCGGAAGCCGCCAGCAAGGCCACCGCCATGCTCAGTAGCGAAACTCCGATGACGCTGCCGACGCTCACCTCCCACGCCAGTATCCAAAGCCGCTCAAAGAACTGCCATGCCAACGCATACGACATCACCAGACTCAGCAGCAGTCCGAAGAGCGCGGCGAAAAATCCAAGCAGTCCAAACTCCAGCAGCACAAGGGTGCGCACGTCCTCAAACCGAGCACCCAAGACCTTGAGCAGATTCAACTCCCACTGGCGCGTCTGCACCTCATGCCGGGCGATGGAGTACACCACCACCAGTCCTACAAGAATTGAGAGCCACGCCATCATGCGGATCGCCAAGCTCATCTGGTCGCTGATCTGAAGGATGCGGGTGACGATTCGGGTGACATCAATCACCGAAACGTTTGGAAATTCCTGCACCACTGCGTTCTGGATTGAGAGCCGCTGCTGATCGTCCAGCCCACTGATGGAGCCGAGAAAACTTGCCGGAGCTTCCTCCAGCACTCCGGGTTGGAAGAGGACGAAGAAGTTGGGTTGGAAGCTGTTCCACTTCACCTGACGGAAATTCACCACCCGTCCTTCCACCGGAACGCCCAGCACATCGAACATGAGCAAGTCGCCAAGTTGCAACCCCAGCCGCGAGGCAAAGCGTTCTTCCAGCGAGAGTTCTGCAGGCTCTGAGGAAAGCGGATCGGAGGACAAGGCGAGTGGGCGTCCGGATATGATCCGTTCCGAGTTTGACAGCGCGGTACGGTAGGAGAGGTTGATGCCGCGAGACCGGAATCGGCGTTCCTGCTCCTGCTCACGGGTCAGCACTTGCCCGTTCAATTCCGTCTGGAAAGCCTTGCGGTTGACCGCCTCCAGCCGTGCCCGCACAAGCGGGGAAAGGTGGTTGAGCTTCGTGCCCTGCTGCGCCAGCACCGACTGCATGGGCTCCACCTGTTCCGGTTGGATGTCGAACAGGAAGAGGTTGGGCACCTTCACCCCTTCCGGACGGGAGACTTCTTCCTGCAAACCGTTGTGAATTTGCGGCACCAGATTGATGAGCAGCGTGCCCACCGCAATCGCCAGGAAACAGGAGATCGACCCCAAGCGGTTCCGGGAGAGGTTGCGGAACGCCAACCGCCCCATCGTGCCAAAACTCGGCCCGGTAAGCTGGAGCAGCGACAGCAGTCCCCACGCCAACAGTCCCAGCACGAGGATGCTTCCGGCGAGCATGCCGGTGAACACACTGCCGACGATCCACGATTGTGCCTGCCACACCGCCAAGCCCCAATACACCAGGATCAGCGGAAGGTACGCCCCCACATCCCGGAAACGCCAGCGTCCACTCACGTTCTGGAGTCCAAGGTGTTCGTGGAACAGCGAGAGCGGCTGCACCAATTGGAGTCGTGTCAGCACGGGCAGGCAGAACGCGATGCTCCCCAATGCCCCCATCACGAACGCCAGCCCAAGGTTTCGGAGGTTTAAGGAGGTCTCGAATTCTGGTGGGAGAAATTCCGCAAGCAACCACGGCAGCGCAGGCAAGATCAGCACCGCGCCGACAATCGCCACCAGTGCCGCAGCCGTGCCGAGCATGCCAAGCTGCCACAGCACCATCTGCACGGTTTCGGAACGCTGCGCCCCCAAGCTCATCAGAATGGCCATCTCCCGGAAGCGCTGACGCAGGTAGCTCCGAAAGAGGTACGCCGCACCAATGCTGGCAAGAAAGAGTGCGATCAACGCGATCAACCCAAGGTAGTCGTTGAGGTAGCCCAACACGCGTCCCAGATTCTGACTTGCACCGTCGTGTGTCTGCACCCGAATCCTTGATGTTTCTCCGGAAAGGCTCCGGATTTCCTGCTGAAGCTGCTGCGAGAGACGCTCCAAATCCGTGTCTTCCGGAAGCCAGTAGAGTCGCTGAAAGCTGATGCGGCTCTTGGACGTAAGCAGTCCTGTGCTCTGCACTTGCGAGAGTCCGATGTACACCCTTGGTGCGACCCCGAAGGTGTTGAACGCGCTGCTCGCGTCCTCCGTGATCGAAGCAGCAATCTCGAACTCGCGGTCTCCAATCTGGAGTTGCCCTCCCACTTCCAAACCCAGCGCGTTCAGCAGTTCAGGATATGCCCAGAGCTTCCCTGCTTCCAGCAATTCCCGCCGCACCCAATCTGCATCGGCGACCCCCTTGCGTGCAAGCTGCAACCCGCCATAGAACGGAAAGCCCTCGTCCACGGCAATGAGTTGCACAAGCCGGGAACGGTCAACCCCAGCGACCATCGTGAAGAAAGCAACGCGACGCGTTTCACGGTAGTCTGCCGGGAGCAAGGTTCGCAGTCGCTCGAGGACTTCAGGCTCAAACGGCGTGTTCGAGGAGAGTGAAAGGTCGGCAGTCAGGATCGCCTTGGAGTTGCGGGCGAGGTGGCGATCCAGCGAAACCTGAAAGGAGTCGAGCGCGATGAATCCGGCCAGGCCGAGCGCAAGATTGAGGATGAAAAAGACGCTGAAACGCAAGTGGTTGCGCAACTCCAGGACGGCGAGCCTGGGCCAGAGTGTCCAGCGTGGCGGCAACGATCCGGACGGTTGGGTTCGCGACAGGGAGGCGTTCAATGCAGTGCTCCGGCTTGCAGGGTGTGCCGTCGGGTGCAGCGCCGTGCCAATTTCTGATTGTGCGTGACCAGCACCAGCGTCATGCCCTGCTCCGAGGCGAGATCAAACAGCAAATCCGAAACCTGCTCGCCCGTTTGCTGATCAAGGTTGCCTGTGGGTTCATCTGCCAACAACAGGGCAGGTTCGATCACCAATGCCCGTGCAATCGCCACACGCTGGCATTCCCCACCGCTGAGTTGGTGGGGGAAGTGAGTCTCGCGGTGCGACAACCCCACCTGCTCAAGCCCGATTTTCGCTCGGGAGTGCGCATTGCGGGATCGTGCCATTTCCAAGGGCAGGGCCACGTTTTCCAGTGCGGTCAGGTGCGCCATCAAGTGAAACTGCTGGAAGACAATGCCGATGTTCTCCGCCCGAAAGCGCGTGAGGGCTTCCTCAGACAGTTCCGGAAGGTTCTCTCCGCGCAAGCGCAGGGTGCCCTCAGTGGGGCGGTCAAGTCCTGCCAGTAACGACAGCAGAGTGGATTTTCCGCTTCCAGACTGACCAACGATGGCAGCGGTTTCTCTGTCACCGACCGCGAGATTAAGCTTGGAGAGGACGTGGACCGGTTCCCCGGAACCGGGATGCGGGAAGGATTTGGATAGTCGCTCGATTTGCAGAATCACCGTGTGGGCTTTTGGAAGAAGTGTTAAAACTCCAGTATACGACAATCCGTGTATGGAATCCACTGCGGATGTGCTGAAACCCCTGCGTTTATTTTTCTGTCAAGTAAAAACCCCTATTGAGCAGGATATCGGGACTGAAATTCAGGTAGTGGCTACCAAGTATGGCAGGTTGTATTCAACGATGAACCAGTGGGTCACTTGATTGTGCCACCAGTTCTTCTTGGAGAAGGAGAGGGGCTCCCCACTCTCCTTGCCGACACTGCGGTGAATCTCCCCGGGGGCACCGCCGCGCAGGTCTTCCAGAAGTCGCTGAAGCTGTGGCACTTGCGGTAGACCTGCGGCACCCGCGCCCAAAGAGCCCGGCGGGTCTCCTCGCTGTTTCTGGATTTGGCGACCGTCGATGGTCTTTTGGAACAACCAAACCCGCAGGAGTTGGTGCCCAGGCTGCTGCACCTGATTAAAGCACAGCGAGGTGGATCGGCTGATACTGGAAACCTTGGTGCTGGCCTCCGAGATGCCTCAAGTCGCCGAAAAGCTGCGCCTGCTGCTGCTGCGTCGGCAATTCTTGAGTCGGCGGTTCGGTTTCCCGGATGAGGTATCAGCCACAGTCTTGGTCCGCCGGGTGTGGCTGGCCATTTTCGGGGTGCTGGCCGTGGTCGCCGCAGTGGGAGCGTTCACCGCCTCGCTGGAGCTGGAATGAACGTCGCCGCCGGGAGTTGGCTCGTCAAGGGAGAACTCGCCTGCTTCCGGGGCTGCACTGCTTCGGCAACGAACGCGACTATTCCCGCAGCGACGTGGCCCTTGGCGTGGAATACTCCGGAATCACCGATGTGACCCTCGGCGCGGAAGCCTTGTACCAGCACCTCAACGAGTTTGACGAACTGCCCAGCAACAGCCTCACGGCCAGCATTGAGCGCGAGATCGTGCAATCCATACAAACCGCTTGCCCTGAAGTCCAGAGGGGTGGTGGAGTTCACCGCAGCTGAAGGATTGGTGACCCGCAACAAGTCCACCAGTCCTGTTTTTCAGTGATTCCTGCTCAGAAGACCCCCAAAATTTCATTAAAAATCATATCCTAAAAAAAAACTGCATTTTGGTGTTGACGCTGCTGAAAAAGTCGTGTAGCATAATAAACTGACTCGTAAACCCGATTCCGGGGGAGTGAGTCAGTTGCTGGCCCATTGCCCAATTCCGGGCGAGTGAGTCGGTTCTAAGTACGCGGATTCAGCGCTCCAATCCCGGAGCGACTGAGTCGGCTTATGGTTCATTGCCTCATCCTCGAGACAATGAACCGTTTTTTTGAACACTCCAAACTGCAGGAGGTCTTATGCTTAGAGGAACCCTCGATAACGTGCTTTCGGGAATGAAGGCAGGTTTCAAAGCAATCCTTAATCTTGAACATCCAATCGAAAGGCAAAAGATGTTTAATCAAAAA
>PBTB01000059.1 GCA_002726945.1 Deltaproteobacteria bacterium
ATTTTGGGGAAACTCATCAAAAATCCCATTTTTTGCTGATTTTGGCCATCTGAACACGGTATCGAACAAATCTTCATCCTGTGAAATTGAATAAATGTCATTTAATATCAGCAATTTGGGTATTTTTCGGCCAAGCACGAGTTAGGGTGGCCTCCGCAACGTTTGGAGTCCCCTGCGATTAGAGCTTGAAGGCGCGTTTGAAGGCACGGCGCAGGTAGTCTGGCTCCTGAAGTCCGGTGAGGGTGGCGAGGCGGGTGCCGTCCGGACTGAAGAAGAGCAGGGTGATGTTGCGCACATTGTGGATCTGGGCGAAGGCGCGCCCTTCTCGAGAGGTGATGTCGACGATCAGAAACCGAATCTTGCCCGTGAATTCGGGCTGGAGCGAGTGGACCACTCGCTTGAGCGCACGGCAGGTCGTTCAGCCGGGGTCGTGAACCTGCACGATGACGTTTTCACCTTGGCCGATGGCGGCGAGATTGGCGTCCTCAACTTCCGTGTCCCACCACAGCCAACCGGCCACCAGCAGGATGAGGACGCTGGTGATGGAAATCAGCCGACGTGTTTGCTGGCGGCGCTGGGCGGCCTTCACGGCATCACGGGACGGTTTGTGCTTGGACATGGGAATGTTTCGCTAGCGGGTCTGGTTGATCATTTGCACACTTTTGCTGGTCCGGTGGGAATGCACCAGCGAAAAACCGCTGAGTGTAGCTCCCGGATTGAAGATTGCCCCAGACCTGCTAGGATTTCTGCATGATGGAATTGAAGCCGTGGCTGAGTTGGGACGACATTCGGAACGCGGTAGTTGCGTTGTTTCTGGTGATCCTGCCCACGCTTCTGCTCAATGAGAGCATGGGCACGCTGTTTGGACGTTACGAACTCACCGGCACCGGACTTTGGAATCTGCACAAGCAGGAGGTTCCTGAGACGGTGATCGCCCCCCTGCATGAGTTGCGCAAGCAGCCGTTCTATTTCCGCAGCAGCCTCATTGACGAAATCAGGAAACAGGTTCCGGAAGCGGAGTACGCCCAGCACCAGCGCCGCATCCATCAGCAGATCGCTCACGTTTCGATTCCACACGACACCTACGTTTACCTCGCCCTGCTCTGCACGTATTACGTCGCTTTGGCGTGGGTGGCCCAATGGTGGAACAGGATTCAGTCCGGAGAAGACGACTCCTCGGTGGAGGCATCCGAGTCCAGTGGCAATTCAAGTTGATTGCCGTCCTCGTCCTTGTCGAGGTCGAGTTCTGCGAGTAGGGGCAGGTTCTTGAGGTGTGTCAGTCCAAAGACTTCGAGAAACGCCTTGGTCGTTCCGTAAAGGCTGGGGCGTCCGGGCAGCAGCTCGCGTCCAATCACACGGATGAGCTTGCGTTGCAGCAGGGTGCGCAGGATGTGCGAACAATCCACCCCCCGAATGAACTCAACGCCTGCACGGGTGACCGGCTGCTTGTAAGCCACGATCGCTAGTGCTTCCATCATCGGCATCGACAGCCGGATGGTTTTCACCGTCTCCAACTTCTGCACCCACAGGCGCAGTTCCGGAAGTGTGCGGAGTTGCAGGCCGTCCGCAACTTGCTCAAGACGGAATGCCCGCGAGGACTCCTCGTAAAAGCAATTGAGCCGTGCCGCCGCATCCCGCACCCGGGCCGGGGTGGTTTCCGGAAGCCACTCACTGAGCAGCTTGGGCGCGAGCGGCTTGGAGGAGGAGAAGAGGAGGGCTTCCAGCGCCTGTTCGAGTTCTTGATCGGTCATTCGGAAGCTGGTGGTTGGCGGCTGCTTGTCGGTTCACTCGTCACGATTCTAAACTCTCATCAGTTGCTGGAATTATTGAGGATTTCGTGTTCCGAAGTTTGCGCCGTTCAACCGTTAAGGTTATTTATTTTAATAAAAGTACCTAAATTATACCTGATTTTTTTGAGTTTCAAGGCATCGAAAAAGGCACATAGCCGGCTCTGTAATTGGAGCGATAACGCTGAAAATTCCATAAAAAGACAAGTAATATGGTATATTAATTTAAAGAAATATTCTAAAATAAAGTTATTTCCAACAACCACCGCCCATGCCCACTGACGTCTCCAGCACCGAATACGCCGCAGGACGTGTCTTTCCGATGGAGGACGAGTCCTCGATCCGTGCCGATTTTCTTGAAGCCTTCGTCTACGAAGGCCCTCGACAACGGATCAAATACCGCACCAACGAATTCGCCGCGCTCTGTCCGTTTTCCGGACTTCCGGACATGGGAACGATTTGGATCAAGTACATTCCCCAAACCAAGCTCGTTGAACTCAAGGCACTCAAGTACTACCTGATGTCCTTCCGCAACGTCGGCATCTTCCAGGAAGCCGTGACCTCCCGGATTTACCAAGACCTGCACGCCCTGCTCAATCCCGAAGCACTCATCGTGCGTACCCGCTACGCCACCCGTGGAGGCATTGACACCACCTGCACCATCACCTCTGATGACCAATCCTGAAAAAAATCTTGGCGAAGCCACCCGCGTCGTCACCGCTGGACGCGACCTTAAAAACTACGCCGGAGCCGTCAACCCTCCAGTGTATCACGTTTCCACCATCATCTCGAAATCGGTTGCGGAACTGAAAGCCCACTCGATTCGCGAGGACGGCGGAGACCAGGTCATGACCTACGGACGCCGGGGCAGCCCGACCTCGTGGGCGCTGGAAAACGCAGTCGCCGAGCTTGAAGGCGGCTACCGGACCCTTGCCTACCCCTCTGGACTTGCCGCCATCGCAGGCACGTTGCTCGCCTTCCTCAAGTCCGGGGATCATCTGCTCATGGTGGACAGTGTATACGCCCCCACCCGTCGTTTCTGCAATCAAGTCCTCAAGCGCTTCGGCGTGGAAACGACCTACTACGATCCGCAAATTGACTCCGGAATCCGGGAATTGCTGAGGCCCAACACCACCGTGGTTTTCACCGAATCTCCCGGTTCGCACACTTTCGAGATGCAGGACATCCCCGCCATCGCAGAGGTCGCACACGCACACGGTGCAAAAGTGCTGATGGACAACACTTGGGCTTCCCCGCTTTTCTTCAAACCCTTTGAACACGGTGTGGACGTTTCCATTCAGGCGGGCACCAAGTACATCGTCGGACACTCGGACGCGATGCTCGGCACGGTCACAACGACTCAGGAATGCTGGCCTGCCCTGAGCACCACCACTTGGAACATGGGGCAGTGTGCGGGGCCGGATGACCTCTACCTTGCACAGCGCGGCTTCCGCACGCTTTCGGTGCGCTTGCAACAGCACTACCGCAACGGACTGACGGTTGGCGAGTGGCTGCGCTCACGTTCCGAGGTGCGGCAGGTGCTGCATCCGGCGCTTCCAGAGACCCCCGGCTACGAACTTTGGAAACGCGACTTCCTTGGGGCATCCGGGCTGTTCGGCATCGAACTGGAGCCTTGCTCTGAAGCAGCGGTGGTGGCCCTGCTCGACGGCATGCAGATTTTCCACTTGGGAGGCTCGTGGGGAGGTTATGAAAGTCTCGTTCTTCCCACCAATGTCCGTAAGATCCGCACCGCCACCCCGTGGAATTTCGAAGGGCCGCTGGTGCGGTTGCACGTTGGTCTGGAATCGGTCTCAGACCTCAAGGACGACTTGGCCGAGGGCTTCCAGCGTTTGCATCGTGCAGGTTGAGCGTTTGTGTTGCGCTCTGTGTTTTGCTAACATGGCCTTTGTGTCACCAAGCGGGCGGATGGACCAACACACCGCTCCAGACCGGCTCCGTGCATGAAACTGCTGATCGTTGACGAGAATCCGGAGGTTCTCGACGAGTTCCAATCGCTCCTCGCGGGCACCCCTCACACGGCGCTTTATGCATCGGACGGGGAGGAGGCACTGCACTGCTTCGAGCAGACCTCGCCGGACGCCGTGCTATGCGGGCTGATGCTTCCAAAACTCGGCGGGCTGGAACTCATCAAAGAGGTGCGCCAGCGCCAGCCGGAACTGCCCTTCGTCCTCACCGCCAAGACCACCAATCCCGAACCCATCCTTCAGGCACTCAGCCTCGGCGCGTGTGATTTCCTCACCAAGCCGCTCAAGCCTGTGATGGTGCAGCGCACCCTCAACCGCATCGAGTCGCTCTCCAAGGGTTTTCCGAATGTGGGGCTTGCGCCCGAATGTCTCGTGCAGGAATCCCTCACACTGGAGATCACCAACGATTTCGAGATGATCCCCCAAGTCGCGGCGGTGCTGACCCGTGACCTTCGGGTTTACAAACTGATCGAACCCCGAGACCAGTTTCTCGTCAACCTGCTGCTCAAGGAGGCACTGGAGAACGCGATCTTCCACGGCAATCTCGAACTCTCCGCGCAACTCCGCGAGGGCAACTTCGAGGCGTTACACGCCACCGCCCGGCTTCAGTCCAAGCAGGAACCCTACTGTGACCGCAAGGTGGTGATCCAGTATGAAGTCACCCGCAATTCCGTGAAGTACATCATCCGCGACGAGGGCAAGGGTTTCGCACACCAAAACCTCCCGGACACCTCCGATCCGGAAAACCTCTTCCAGAACGCCGGACGCGGGCTGGTGCTGGTTCACAACTTCATGGATGAGGTCTTCTGGAACGAGCGCGGCAACGAAATCACGCTCATCCGCTACCGCAAGCGCCGCGCCTGAGCTTCATGCGATTCCTTCCGCCCTGGACGAACAGGAAACATGGGTTGCTGTTCACTGTTCACTGTTCACTGTTCACTGTCTTGCTTTCCGGATGCGCCGAGGAAGTCCGGCAAGTCCGCATCCCGGCCCGTGAGTTGTACAATCAGGCAATCATCGCGGAGGAGGACGGGCTTTCAACGGAGGCAGAAAAGCAGTTGCAGACGCTAATCGGCGAGCATCCCAGCACACGCCTTGCCACGCTTGCGCATCTCAAGGTTGGCGACCTCAACTTTGAGCGCCGCAAGTGGGAAGAGGCGGAAACCGCTTACCGCGCCTTCCTTGCCCTCAACCCGCGCAGCCACCTCACGCCCTACGTCCTCAACCGACTGATCGCGCTCAACTACGAACGCAATGCCTACGGTCTCTTCTTTCCGGCCCGCGAGTATGACCGCAATATGGAACCGAACCGAACCATCCTCCGGGAGTACCAGCGATTTTATCTGCTCTACCCGCAGAGTCCATATCTGGAGGAAGTCACGGACTACCAGCGCAAGGCACGGGCGGACCTCGCGGAGCATGAGTTTCTGGTGGGTGAGTGGTACTTCGGTCAGGAAGCCTACGGCTCGGCGATTTCTCGCTACCGCCACCTGCTCCGGAACTACCCGGAATTTCCGCGCACGGTCAACGTCGCCCAGCGGCTCATCGAAGCCTACCGCCGCAATCAGCAACCCAAAGCAGCGGCAGAACTTGAACAGGTGGTGCAGTTTCTGAAATCCCGGAACCTCTTCTCGCCGAGCGAGTCATGAGTTTCCGACTTGCCGTGCTGGCCGCATTGATCCTGACCGGCTGCGCGGCCTTACGTCCTGACGCCGAACCGCTGGCCGAACCCACACAGGAAGCAGCTGAGTCTCAGGTTGTGACGGCAACCGTTGACCCCGGAGAGGATGCGGTTGTGCTGCTACGTGAGGAATTCACCGCGCTCAAGCGGGAGAACCAGCAACTGCGTGAAGAATTTGCGGAGGTGCAGGACACCCTCAAACGACGGGATGAGGAGTTTCTGCGGCTGCAAACGCAGTGGGAAACGAACTTCGCGCTGATGGAACGCTCGGTGGCAGATACGCTCGCACAACAGGAGCAGGCTTTGGCGGAAGTGAAAAACCGCCCGGCCTCCACTCCCGCGCAAAACACGGTTGCCGCCAAGCCGGTGGAACCGGAGCCGCCCAAACCGGAACCTGAGCCAGAACCTGGACCCGAACCTGCGGAACCCGAGGAAAAAGCTCCTGCGCAGGCAGCGTCTGCCATCACCACCTATTCGCTGATCGGCACCACACCCAAACCGTCTGAGGAAATCAACGAAGACGACCTCAAGGACTCCGACGATTTGCAGAACACCGAACCCGCCGCTGCTCGATCCGGGGATGACCCACTGCCGGGTTTGCCCCTCACAGAAACCAGCACGGCATCTTCAGCACCATCGTCTTCAACCTCCGTAACCACTGCCGCCGCAGTGAACACGGATGCGCCATCCCGTGCTACCAGTACCGTCGCAGCAGTTGCAGCTCCGAAAAAACAGCAACCCGGCTTCCACGATCCCGACCTTGAGCCTCCGGAAACCCCGCAACTGCTGCGCCGTCGTCCGGGTGTGAAGAAGTTCTACAATCAGGGGATGGACGCGCTCATCAGGCAGAATTACGATGAGGCGATCCGCGTGTTCGAGAATCTCGTCATCCAGTTTCCAGACGACTTGGATGCGGACAACGCCCAGCACTGGGTGGGACACGCGCACTTCAAGCTCCACCAGTTGGAGGATGCCGAACTCGCCTTCCGCAAGGTGCTGCGCAACTATGAACACCGCCCCACCTCACAGGGCTACAAGACTCCAGAGGCGATTTTGATGCTGGGACGGGTCATGATGCTGCGCAAGCAGACTGAGCAGGCGCACTATTACTGGGAGGAGGTCACGCAGCGCTATCCGGATTCATCGGCAGCACGGGAGGCAAAGAAGGACTTGGCGAAACTCGGAGATCAGTAGGAGGCCAGCGCAGCGCGAAGCAGGTAGATCACGAAGAGAACCGCCAGCACAGAGAAATCCAGCCCGCCCATCGGAGGCAGCACCTTGCGGACGGGCGTGAGGACAGGTTCCACCATGCTGCGTAAAAAGCGCATCACAGAGTTGTTCAGATCCGGGCGCACCCACGAGATCATCGCGTAGGCGACGAGCATCAGACTGAAAAGCGTGAGCATTGCGTCAAGCACCTGCGCCAGTGAGCCGAAAAGTTCTCCGTTCATTTTCTCCTATCTTTACCTGTGGTTTGTTTCAAGGCGCTTCACACGCTCGAACAGTTCCTCCAAGCGGTTGATGAGCGACTGGATGCGCCGCCACTGGTCGAGCGGGCGTCCGGGCATGCCGCCGATCACTGAGTTTTCCAGAGTGTTGGACGTGACCACGCCACGGGCTGCGACCGTGACGTGATCGCCGAGAAGCACGTTGTCCCGGATTCCGGTTTGTCCGCCGAGGATGAGATGATGCCCGGTGCGGACGCTGCCGCCAATCGCGGTTTGCGCCGAAACCAACGCCTGCGCTCCCAACTCCACGTTGTGGGCGATCTGCACCTGATTGTCCAGCTTGCTGCCCGCGCCAATCACGGTCGTCCGGAATCGTGCCCGGTCCACCGTTGTGTTTGCGCCAATCTCCACGTCATCCTCGATCCGGACCTTGCCCACCTGCGGAATCTTGCGGTTCACCCCCTCACGTTGGAAATAGCCGTGGCCATCCGCACCGATCACCGCTCCGGACTGCACCTCAACGCGATTCCCCAACTCGCACCCGGATTCGATCACCACGTTGGGATGCAATACGCAATCCGCACCAATCGTCACGTCCGACATCACGACCACGCCTGCGTGTAACACCGAGCCGTTGCCAAGGCGTACCCGGTCGTAAAGCGTGACGTGCGGCCCCACCGTCACGTTTTTGCCCAATTCCAAGCCCTCGCCCACCACGGCGGTGGGATGGATTCCCGCAGGCGGCAGCACGGCGGGGTGCAGCAATCTCGTCGCCCGCACATGCACCTCCAGCGGGTCATCGGCGTAAATAAGCGGATGCGTGTCATTCCGCATCGTCGGTGGCACCACCAGCGCAAATCCCCCGGGTTCGAGATCGTCCAGTGAGGTGCGGGTGCGCTTGAGTGCACCTTCCGGAACCGGCACGCTGCCCAGCCCTTTGGAATCGGTCAGGTACGCTAGTCCCCCGGCTTCCAGTGCGTCCAGTCCACACGCATGAGTCAGCACGAGATCACTGTTTCCGGACCACTCCAGCCCCAGCACTTCGGCCAAGCCGTGCAGCGTAGTCGCACTCATTCCGGCAGCACGATGGAGTTGTTCAGGGGCCGCACCCGCACACGAGTTCCGGCGGGGAGTTCCGGAGTGTTCGGTTCCACCTGAATCAGCGCGTTCGAATCCACCAGTGAGCCGATGCTGTTGGACCCCTGAAACGGCAGTTGCCGGACCCGATACTCACCTCCGGATTCCCAAAGCTGTGCCCGCAAAAACTGCATCCGTGGAATGAACTCGGCCACTGGCTCGTCCAGCACGGCCTTGACCATCGGCAGTTCCAGATCGCGCAGGCCCATCATTTTCCGAATCGCCGGACGCACAAACTCGCCAAACAGCACATAGCTCGATGAAGGATTGCCCGGCAGTCCAAACACCAACGTCTCCTCATGCCGTCCGAAAAACAGCGGCTTGCCCGGCTTCACCCGAATCTTCCAGAACAACTGCTTGATGCCCAGTTCCGCAAAGGTGGACTTGGTGAAATCATGATCACCCACCGACATGCCTCCGGAGATGAGCATGAGGTCGGCTTCCAGCGCTTGGGCAAAGATGTCGAGCAACGCTCCGGGATCGTCCGGAGCCATCACCACCAGATCAACGGGGCAGTTTTCCTCCTCGATCAACGCCCGCAGCATGTAGCGGTTGGACTCGCGCAACTGCCCCGGCCCTGGCTGCTCCTGAACCTCCACCAGTTCGTTTCCGGTGGAAACAATGCTCACCGACGGAGGCCGGACCACCGGAACCTCAACGTAACCAAACGACGCCAGCACCGAAATTTGCGCAGGACCAATGCGGGTGCCTTGCGCAACGATCACCCGCCCTTCGGCAATGTCCTCGCCGCGAAAGCGCAGGTTCTCGTGCCGACGCATGGATTTCAGCACCACGACCTGCGGCCCCTCCACACGCACGTCCTCCTTCATCACCACCGCATCCGTCCCCGGCGGCATAGGCGCTCCGGTCGCAATCTGAGCACACTGCCCCGGTCCGATCTGGAAATCGCCCGGATCGCCTGCCGGGATGTAGCCCAGGTTCTCCAGCAGCACCGGACATGCCTCCCCGGCTTCGGACACCTCCTCCGAGCGCACCGCATAGCCGTCCATCGCCGAATTGTCAAACAGCGGCATCGGGTGGGAGGCCCGTAAATCCTCGGCGGCGGCGAATCCCCGTGCTTCCGGAAGCGGGCGGAGGATGCGGTTCAGGGGGCGGGTGTGTTCAATAACCAGCGAGCGGGCGTCGGCGTAATCCAGCATCGGTCAAAGGCAGAGGTGGTTTCCCGGAAACTCCGGGAATTGGGTGCAACACAGGTCTTTTGTTTTGAAAGTACGCCATTCCCCACAACCCGAAAGACGAAAGTTACCCACGGAACTGGGAACCGACTTGAAACCCCCAGTCCGTCAGAGGATAATGGACTTTTTCATTTTGCGGATCTGATCATGTTCAATTTCATGCTGGCTCTTCACATCACCTCGGTCTGCTTGGTGGTGGGCACCCTCTTTGTGCAGTCGCTCTCGGTGATCTTCCGGTTGCGGCTGACCGATCCGGTGCAGGTCGAGGGCGTTCAGTGGATTCAGTGGCGAATCTACCTGTTCATCTACCACCCGATTCTCATCGTCACCATCGGTTCCGGACTCTACCTCGCCTCCGCGTGGGGCTACTTTGAGTCCGGCTGGCTCCACGCCAAGCTGGGGCTGCTGCTCGTGTTGATCGGGTTCGGGTTTTTGAACGGACGGCAAATCCGCAACAAGGATTTGCCCAAGCCCCTGGCGATGTTCGTGCACATCGGGATTTTCTGCACCTCCGTCCTCATGATCTGGCTGGTCCAAACCAAGCCCTTCTGAGGACTCCTGCCGCGGAGAGATGGCCGAGTGGTCGAAGGCGGTAGACTCGAAATCTATTGTGGCGGCAACGTCACCGGGGGTTCGAATCCCTCTCTCTCCGCCATCAAATTAAAAAATAATCAATCTTATCAATGATATAGTAATCTGATTTTTACACCATTGGTGGTGTATTTTAGGTCAAAGGGGTCACTTTGGGGGTCACTTTCCCCCAAGAAAGACACTTTGATGACCTACAGAACCTACTTGATAAGAAAAACCCCCACCTCATCCTACCTCTTCAGAATCAAAATCCCCATTGACCTGAGAGACTTCTTTGGGGGAAGAACTCAGTTCAAGGTTTCTTTGGGAACTGGTATCAAGAGTCAATCCTTGGTAATCTCATCAACAGTCTATACTGAGG
>PBTB01000060.1 GCA_002726945.1 Deltaproteobacteria bacterium
AGGATTTCATTGCCTGTCATTCGGAGAAAATCATCCAATCGGCTGATCCAGTCTTTCATGTACATCGGCTTGCGATTGAGTGCCTGAAGCTCCGCCAATTCCAAATAAGCCGTCACCATTCTATTGAGCATATTCAGTTCCTCAGCATTCAGGTAATTCTTGGCGATTTCCAGCTCCTGTTTGGTAGGCTTAGCACCTTTGAAGTTGGTCAAGCCTAGATTAGGCTTGGAGGCATCGATCCGCTTATAGATCAGTTCAGCAGCTGTATGGCCGTGAGCGGCCCAATGCATTTTGTTTTGAACAGTCTGAAAAAACAGCACCGAAAGCTCACATTTTGGGTCATAATCAATGCTGGTGGCATAGATATCCAGAACCTTTCTCCAGAAGACTTTTTCGCTACTCCGTATGTCACGGATACGAGCCAGAAGCTCATCGAAATAATTTCCTCCTCCGGCCCCCAACGACATCATTGACCGCTTCTTCACGGGCTTCCAGGAGTTTTACGCCGACCGCATCACCGCGAACCCCCTCCAGTTTCCGGGCTTCCGGGAGTCCATCGAAAGAGCTTTGGCCCAAGGCATTGTGCCCTGTGGCGTGGTGACCGGGCTGGCGCAATTCACTCCGGACTCGCAGGCGGAAGGCCGTGCTGCCGAAAAAGCAGCGGCGCCCTTCCGGGTGGGGCTGGTGGTAAGCAACAGCGCATTTCAGGCCGGAGCCTTCGACATGGCGAGTTGCGAGAAAGTTTGTCGCTTGCTCGACGAATGTGCCCGCCTCAAGCTTCCCGTCATCTTCTTCATCTCCTCGGCAGGGATGCAAACCAAGGAAGGTGCAGGCGCTCTGTTCTCGATGGCGATCATCAACGACCGCATCACGCGCTTTGTGAAGGAACTCGACCTGCCCGTGGCTTGCTTCGGCTACCGCGATTGCACAGGTGGGGCGCAGGCGAGCTTTGTCACGCATCCACTGGTGCGGACCTACTACCTCTCCGGAGCGCAGATTCCCTTTGCCGGACAACTTGTTGTCGAAAGCCATTTGCCTGCGCATTCCACGCTCGCCAACTACCTCTCCCGGACTCCGGAGACGATGGATGGACTCGTGATCAATCCCTTCGACGAGGGGCTTGACGAGCGCCTCCGGGAGATCGACCCCGACTTGCCGGTTCCGCAAAACACGGTGAGTGAGGTGATGGGGCGGGTCTTGTCCGGAGAGTATCAGTTGCAGGTCGGCGTGGAGGCCGAGGGGGGCAGCCTCAGTCAGGAGCAGCTCAACACTGATCCGATCCGCCGGGTGCTGATCCACGCCCGAGGCTGCACGGCCACCCGCCTGATCCGGGCATCGCAGTCGGCAGGTCTGGAGGTCGTGCTGGTCGCCTCTGATCCGGACATCGAGAGTTACCCAGCCTCCTTGATTCGCAAGCAGGACCGCCTCGTGTGTATTGGTGGCAGCACCCCGCAGGACAGCTACCTCAACGCGATGAGCGTGATCCGCATTGCCGAGCAGGAGGAAGCGGACGCGATTCATCCGGGGATTGGTTTTCTTTCCGAATCAGCCCGCTACGCCCGCATCTGCCGCGAACATGGTTTCAATTTCATCGGGCCGCGTGCGCACAGCATGGACCTGATGGGCAACAAATCCAATGCGATCGCCACCGCCCGCAGTCTCAAAATTCCGGTAGTTCCGGGTAGCGAGGGAGCCTTGGTGGACCCCGTCCACGCAGCGGGGGTGGCGGAGGAAATCGGCTTTCCAGTCTTGATCAAGGCGACACATGGCGGTGGCGGCAAGGGCATCCACATCGTGGATGCCCCGGAAGAATTCCAGGCCATCTTCTCCCGGATGTCCCAGGAGGCGTTGAGTGCCTTTGGAAACGGCGATCTCTATCTGGAGAAGTTCATCGGCTCGATGCGTCACTTAGAAGTGCAGGTGATCCGGGATTTGCAGGGCAACTCGAAGCTGCTGCACATCCGGGATTGCTCAGTTCAGCGCAGCTATCAGAAGCTCATCGAGGAATCCGCATTCGCCCTGCCTCAGGAAATCCGCCACGAAGTTTTCGACCACTCACTCCGACTCATTGATGAGATGGATTATGTGGGGGCGGGCACGGTCGAGTTCATTTACGACCTCAAGAACTGTTGCGTGTATTTCATGGAAATGAACACGCGCTTGCAGGTTGAACATCCGGTCTCGGAGATGGTCACAGGGGTGGACCTTGTGCAGCAGCAGTTCGGCATTGCCTCGGGCGAGAGCATCGCTCAACTCAAGCCCCGCAACGATGGACACGCCATTGAAGTCAGGATCAACGCAGAGCGTGCGGAAATCACCGACTCAGGTGAGTTGCGCTTTGTGCCGGCTCCGGGAGAAGTCACCGATTTCTACTTTCCAGAAGTGCCCCATGTGCGCGTGATCCCTGCCGTGCAACCCAACTCAGTGGTTTCTCCGCACTACGACAGCCTCATCGCGCAGGTCATCGTTTGGGGCAGATCCCGGCGAGAGGCGGTGACACGGCTCAGCGATTACTTGGGCCGAGTGCGCATCCACGGAGTGCCGACCAATCTGGAACTACAACGCATGATCCTTGACGATGCCGTCTTCCGGCGCGGACGCTTTGACACGGACTTCCTCAAGGGATTCTTTGCACGGATTGAGGCGAAAGAACTCATCGGCCGGACGCAGGAGGCTACCGGAAAGGCGGCGGATTCCATGGATCGCAGTGCCATTGAGTTGGAAGGCGGCAGCGAGTTGAAAGTGCTGTCTCCACAGATGGGCGGGTTCTATCGCTCTGTTTCCCCGGAAGAGGATGTGCTGGTGGCGGAAGGCAGTGTGGTGGATGTCAACCAGCCACTCTGTCTGCTGGAATCCATGAAGGTGTTCTCTGAATTGAAACTGCGCTCCTTCCGCAGTGCGGCGGGGGATGGGCTTTATCCGGAAACCAGTCGCTACCGCATCACACGCATCCTCGTCGAAGACAAGCAGACCGTGAGTGCCGGAGATTTGCTCTTCATCGTGCAACCCGTCGAAACTTAGACAGAAACGGTCTTATTGCGAGGAGGCCGCGAGACGGGGTTGTGCGGGGGCGGATGGCATGAGATTCGCGATGTTGCCGTACTTGACCTTGCCCTGAAGCAGACGGTAGTCGATCCTGCCCGGAGTTGGTCTCTTGCTGCCCTGCCGGGTCATCAGCCATGCCAGCCGCCACACGCTGCGCGTGATTTCCTCATCGGTCATGGGACGTGGCCCGGCGGCCTGTGGATTGTCCCCGTCATGGGCCACTGCTTCTTGGCCCACAACGGGAGTGGTGCCCGCCAGCAACAGGACAAGAGCGAGGAGCAGTCCGAGAGTTTTTGTTGCCTGAATCATCCGACTTCCATATCTGATCATTGGTCAGGAACGGTTTGCGTCAAGAGAGTCCGCGTTGCAAAGGGTCTCAGCGTCCGGGCTTGCAGATGAGTTGCGCCCGTTCGTACTTGCCAAAGCGCTGGGTGGCGAGTACGTCAAAATCGCCGTGACAGCGTTGTACCGCCTTGGCTTGGAACTCGCTGAGATCCCCTTCCTTGTAAAACACCTCATCCACCTTCGGGGCACACCCGAACAGCAACAACACCGCCAGCAGCACCCCGCTCACACCTCTTCCTGTCACTGACGCACAACCACGAGGTGAAGAACCGTTCGGGACCATGGGTGCGTTTTGTGGGGCGCGTGTTGTTTGAAGGCTTGGGCGATCTTCTGGAAGGTTGCTGAGTCCAGCAACAACCGGAGTTTCCCAAAATACCCCGTGTTGTTGCGAGGCTCAAGCCATTCTTGAATTCGGTTCGCCGAAAGTTGCAGTTCGGTCGTGTAGGGTTTTGCGCTGCAAACCGCTACAGAATACCCCGATTGCAGGCGTTCGTCAAGGGCTTTCTTGGTCAGAGTGCCGTCTTTTTTCTGAAGCGGCTGGTAGATTTCCTCCTCGGCTTCCAAAAATGCCTGTTTTGTCGGCTCATCCAGTAAGTCAGCTGCCAACAGACTTGAAAGCCGAGGGGCCTTGCTGGGCAAAGAGAGGGCGAGGAGCAGTCGTCCTGCGGGAGCGAGCAAGCCGGAAAGTTCGGCCAGTTGCCCGGAAATCGGAGGCTCCAGTTCGGTAGGAAACCAGCCCAAGATGCGCTCAAAGCGGATGCTTGTGGAGGTCAGTTGCTCGGTGATTTCCTCCAGATTCCCCTCATGCCAAACGCACGCTGGATGCTCAGAATCGGAATCGGGGCCGGTCCAAAGTGTGCAATTACCCCCTGCGGGTAGCCAGACGTGGACCCCCTCGTCTGGAGTTTGCCGACGCAGTTCAGGGGTGAGCAATCCGGAGGTGGGTTCCAGCGCCAGCGTGAGAGAATTGCGTTGGAGTTGGGCGTGCACAAAAAGGTCCGTGCGAATTTGCGACAACACCTCCGTGCTGGTGTTGCAGGTCCGTTCTTCCCAATCCGGGCCCTGCGATTCGGCCTCGGTTTCCAGCAAGGCCGCGATCATGGCTTCGCGCCGATGCAACACCCCTGCTCGTAGGTGCTGTTCGTATCCTTGGTCCGATGGCTGATAGAACACCCGCCCCTGCAAGGCGTCCGGGAGGTACTGCTGCGCCACCCAATGGTCCCGGTAGGCGTGGGGATAAAGATAGCCTTCGCCATGCCCGAAGCTTTCCTTGTCCCGATTGGCGTCCTTGATGGGATTGGGGACCTCGTCCTTAGATTCGGATTCCACTGTCCGCAGCGCGTCAAAGAATGCAAACGCGCTGTTGCTCTTGGGGGCGGTGCTGAGGTACAAGCAGGCCTCTGCGAGATGAAAGCGGCCCTCCGGCATCCCCACATAGTCAAACGCCTGCGCGGCAGACGTGACCACCGGGAGGGCTTGTGGATCGGCCAGCCCCACGTCTTCCGCCGCAAAGATCGTCATCCTCCGAAACAGAAAACGGGGTTCCTCGCCGCCGAGGATCATCTTCGCCATCCAGTAGAGCGCTGCATCCGGATCGGACCCACGCATGGCCTTGATGAATGCCGAGGCGGTATCGAAATGCACATCGCCGTCCTTGTCATACAAGACCGCCCGCCGCTGGATGGAGTCCTCGGCGACCTCCAGTGTGACCGGCACCACACCGTTTGCGTCCGGAGGAGTGGTCTGCACCGCGAGTTCGAGCGCGTTGAGGGCCGAGCGGGCATCCCCGGACGCCACCTGTGCGAGATGCTCGCGGGCTTCCGGAGCAAACGCCACCTGATGTTGTCCAAGCCCGCGTTCGGAATCCGCCAGTGCCTGATCCAAAAGGTGCTCGATGTGTTCGGCCTCCAGCGCATGCAATTGAAAAATCCGGGAGCGGCTGAGCAAGGCCTTGTTGACCTCGAAGTGCGGATTCTCGGTCGTCGCGCCGATCAGCACGAGGGTGCCATTCTCGACATGCGGGAGCAGTGCGTCCTGCTGGGCCTTATTGAAGCGGTGGACTTCGTCAATGAACAACAGGGTGCGAATCTGACGGGTGCGCCACGCCTCTTGTGCTTGCTCCACGCACTGCCGGATGTCACTGATCCCGGCAAGGACTGCGTTGATCGAAAGAAAGTCGGAGCGTGTGGTCTGCGCGATGATGCGGGCAAGGGTCGTTTTGCCACTTCCGGGAGGGCCGGAAAAGATGACACTGGAGAGTTGATCCGCCTCGATCGCCCGACGCAACAGTCGTCCGGGAGCCAAGACATGAGCTTGCCCCACGAATTCCACCAGCGTCCGGGGGCGCATACGCTCAGCCAACGGTGCCAGTCGTTGACGCACCATGTCGGCGGCGTGATCCAAGAGTGGAGCGTTTGGGTTGCGTTTGGGCATAATGTGACGGTCTCCCGACCAGATTACGCAACTGCGAAGCTCACGGCAAGCCCGGGATCAGGGTGCCAGTAAAAGTGAGACTTTTTACCGACGCGACTGGACAACGGTCCATCATTACAAGCCGGCTCACCTCGGACGAGTCAAGGCTCTGGCCAAAAAAGGGACGCTCGCCACCCTCTGTCAATGGTTTCAGAAATCGATGGAACCCGAATCCGTCCCGAAAGCGGATCCCGTCAGAACCCTCATTCAATACATCCAAAACCGGCCCGGACAGTTTGGCTGACCCAACGCTCTGGAAAGCCAACTCCCCACTGGCTCAAAGCAGCTTGAAAGCTCCCACCGGCATCTCCTTCAAAAACGCCTCAAAATCCCGGGAGCCTCGTGGAAGTTGGAGAATGCCGACTCCATGCGGGTTCTCAGGGTCGCCCGAAAAAATCAGCGCTGGACGCACTACTGGGAGCAGCACACACTGGACTAATTGGGCGAAAGTCTCACTTTTACTCCTCCCCCATCCACTTGGGGATGGGCAGATTCTGAGAGCGCAGGAACCCGGGGTTGAAGAGCTTGGACTGGTAGCGCGATGCAGAATCGGCGAGGATTGTGACGATGGTTTTACCCGGACCCAATTTTTCCGCCAGCCGGATCGCTCCAGCGATGTTAAGCATCGCGGAGCCACCGAGCGGCAAGCCCTCCTCACGAATGAGGTCAAAGCCGACTGGCAACGCCTCGGCATCGGGAATCTGGAAAGCGTGATCCACCGGAGCGTCCTCCAAGTTAGCGGTGATGCGCCCCTGCCCAATGCCTTCCGTGATCGAGTTGCCCTCGGCCTTCAGTTCTCCGGTGGTGTAGTAACTGTAGAGCGCTGCGCCTCCGGGATCGGCGAGTCCGATGACGACCTCCGGGTTGCGCTCCTTGAGGAACATGCCGACCCCCGCGAGCGTTCCGCCGGTCCCCACCGAACAGATGAACGCATCCACTTGGCCGTCGGTCTGTTCCCAGATTTCCGGACCCGTGGTTTCATAGTGCCCCTGACGGTTGGCGACGTTGTCGAACTGGTTCGCCCAGATCGCCCCGTTCGGTTCTGTCTTTGCAAGTTCCTCGGCCAACCACCCGGAGTATTTGACGTAGTTGTTCGGATCGCGGTAGGGCACTGCTGGCACTTCCCGCAAGTCCGCCCCACAAAGCCGGAGCATGTCCTTCTTCTCCTGACTTTGTGTGTCTGGGATGACGATCACGGTGCGGTAGCCCCTAGCGTTGCCGACGAGTGCGAGGCCGATGCCCGTGTTGCCTGCCGTGCCCTCGACGATCACGCCTCCGGGCCTTAGCTGCCCCTGCCGCTCTGCGTCCAGCACAATCGCCTTCGCCGCACGGTCCTTTACGGATCCGCCCGGATTCATGAACTCTGCCTTGCCCAAAATCGTGCATCCCGTGCGTTCGGAAGCCTTGCGGAGCTTGATCAGCGGCGTGTTGCCAACGGCGTCAACGAAGTCGGAGCAGATCATGGAAAAGGGTGGTTAGTCGGGGGCGGCTTTCCGCCGGGAATCCGGAACACCAGCTTTTGGAAAAAGTGCCCGGAGGTTGCGCCCAGCACCATCCAGAAGAATGCGGAGGTGAACAGCGAGGCCACGGCAAACTGTACGGAAAGCGCTGCCGGAACATTGCTCTCCAGCATATGCGGATGCGGTGCGCCGATGACATGGGGCAAGGTGATCACAACCACTCCAAGCAATCGGGGAAGCAGTGTTTTTGTCTCCACGAACAGGCCAATCCCAAGCGCTGTGGCGATCACGGTGCCGACCCACCACGCCTGCCGGGCTTCCAACCCTGCTGCCGTCATCCCCGGAAGCTCCGGAGGCAGCCCCAGTGCTGGTGCGCCTACGAACACGACAAATCCTGCCGCGCCCCAAAGCAGCCCTGTGTTGAAATCCACCGGCTTGCCACGCAAGAGGTAAACCGCGACCAACAGCAACGCAAACGCGACCCCGGTGACAATATTCGACATGCACGTGTAGAGTGTGCGTTCCAAACCATCGTTGGGTGCCCAGTCCTCCTCTTCGTGAGCATCGTTGGAAGCGGTTGCCTCATCGTGTGAATGCCCAACGGCGTCACCCTCAAAGGTTTCCGCGTGCAGGATCAACGGCGTCACCCGCAACTCCTGCGCACCCGTCACCAGCACTCCGCCAATCACTCCGGTGAGCAACACCACCAACAGCGAACGTGAGATCATGGCCTTTGTCTTCTGAAAGCTTAGTGACAGGGAAACGCTACTGAGTGACGGGTGTCGTGCGCTGCGTTATGCAATACGTCTCCGGAACCTTGTGCAAAGCCAACTGCGTAAATCAACGCAATTCCAGCGATGGCCATCAACAGGGCCGCAACCGTTCGGGTGGTGATTCCGGCAAATCCTTGGAATCGATCAAGTGCCTGAATGGACATGGGTATCTCCTGAAATGAATTGACAGACTGCTCCGCGTCTCCGCGACGTTTCCCGCAGTCTGCCTCCAAAGGACGGGAACAGCCCCCGTGAAAAAATGCCCTCTAAAGTTAAGCATCTCTGGTACAAAGACAAGTCGCTTTGCAACGGATTCACGAAAAAAACTCAGAGCCGCAGCACCTGCCGGACGAGCGGAGCGGCCTGAGGAAAATGCAGGTGAACGTAGGAGGCGTGGAGCGTTTCCGTGCCAAACCCCTCGCGGCGCAAAACTCCGGTGGAGTGGCGCATGACCGTCCAAAGGTTCGCCAATTCCGACTCTTCCACCCACTCCGAGTGATGGAACTCGTGACCTCGTGCTTCCGGAAGTCCCTCGGCCACCCCTCGGCAGTAGCCAAAATGCTGAAGCCGATCCGTCATCCGCACCGTTCCGGGAACCACACCCGCCATTGGAAAACCACGTCCGTCTTTCGTTTCCAAGTTTTCTGCCAGCAGCATCAATCCGCCGCACTCCGTATAGCAGGGCATTCCAGACGCAACCGCCTCGCGCAAGGATTTGAGCATCGTGCCATTCCCGGAAACCCTTTCTGCGAACACCTCCGGGAATCCTCCGCCAAGCACGAGGCCATCAAGCTTTTCTGGCAATGCCGCATCGCTCAAGGGCGAGAACGGCACCACTTCCGCGCCCTGCTCACGTAGCCACTCGAGATTGGCGCGGTAGTAAAAATGAAACGCCGCGTCCTGCGCCACGCCAATGCGCTTTGGGAACGTCGCAGGCTGCGGGGTTTCAGAGCGTAAACAACTTTCCTCAGCAGGTGATTTCACCACTTCCAGAATCGACTTGATCTCCAAATGCCGCTCGGCCAACCCGGCAAGCACCTCCGGTTCCGGAAGTCCGCGTTCCACACTGGCTTGCAAGCCGAGGTGACGCTCCGGCCAGGCGAGTTCCGGGAGTTTGGGCACGATCCCCAGCAGCGGCACTTGGAGGCTGGCGCACGCTTTCCGGAGGTAGGTGGCGTGACCCTCGCTGCTGACTTGGTTGAGGATCACGCCCAAGCAGCGCTCCGGCTCCGCCTCGTTCAGGAAGCCCCGGATACTCGCTACGATGGAGCGTCCCGTGTGGGCACAGGGTACCACCAACACCAGTGGCCAGCCGAGCCAGCGGGCGATCTCGAAAGTGCTGCCTTCATCGTTGTCCGGATTCGCTCCGTCGAACAACCCCATCACCCCCTCAACCACGCCAACCGTATTTTGGGTGAAGCGCTCGGCAGCGTTTCGGACCTCGGTTTCCCCCATGATCCACGCATCCAGATTCACTGAACCGGTTCCGGCATAGGCGTGGTGGTATCCCGGATCGATGAAATCCGGCCCAACCTTGAACGGCTGCACCAAAATTCCGCGCTGCCGTAGTGCCGTCAGCAGCATCACCACTACCGCCGTCTTTCCACTGCTGCTCTGTGTTCCGGCGATGATGATCCCGTTTTGTCTCATTGCATCTGTATCAAACGAACCTCAGAATCAGCAGCCAGATCCGGAATCCAGCGCTGCATGCCGCGCTTGGGAGCCGGATGCAGCCACGCCACCGCAGGAATCCGCTGGGTGAGCCGCTGGAGTTGTCTGCGGAAACGCAGTTTTTCGGTAGGGAACGAAGCTCCGGATTCAGGCGTGAACAAGCCGTCGCTGCACAGCAACACGCGGTCTCCGGGCAAGACTCCGGCTTTTTGCACCATCTGCGTGAGTTTCCAGAGGGCGTGGTGCAAGAGGCTTTTTCCAGAGGCTTCCGTCAAATTTGCCAAACACAAATCTGCCGCCTGCGCCGTGCCGCGCTTGACACGCCATGCCAAATCATCGTGCTGGAGCAGCAGGATTTGGAAGCGCCGCGCTGCCTGCCGCAGTCCCAAGCTCCGGATTGCCTCCCGTGCCACACCCAGAAATTTCAATGCTCCGGCAGAGCGGCTGGCATCCACGAACAACCAAACCAGTGGACGGCGTTGTGGCTTGCGGTAGCGCAGGCTCAACTTCTTGCCAACCTGCCATCCTTGCTTGCTTGATTCCTGGACGGTCGCCCCCCAGTCCACCCGGCTTTCCACCTTCGGACGCATCACAATCCGACTCGCTCCAGCCACGGGAAGCGGACGCTTGGGGGCAGGCACTGGACGGCCCCACCACTCCTGCAATGGATGGTTCGTCAACCGTTCCGTTTGCTCCAGCTTGATGGGATCCTGACGTGCCTGATGCGGGGTGGAGGCAGTCACGAGCGGAGAGTGAGCCGAGCGCTCACGGGAGGGAGTTTCGGCTTCCGGAGGCTGGGTGCGAGGGGGGTTCGGCGGTGGCGGAGTCTGAGGTTTGGAAACTTGCCGATGCGCCAAGCAGAGCGTCCACGCCTCTGCAAGATCGTCCTCGCGAACCTCGTCATCGCCCTGCCATGCGGCGGAACAACGAGCGGTGCGCAGCACCCCGAGGTCGGCGCGAACACCCTCCAGTTGCAGCGACGCGGCTTGCTCGGCAACGGCAGTGCGCAGCTCCTCCGGAATGCGGATCGTTTGCAGTCGTTCCCGTGCGGCCCGCAACTTCTGCCAAAGTTTTTCCAACCATGTGGTGTGTTCTGCCCGAAACCCCTCCGGATCGTCCTCAAAGGCCATCCGCGCCCGCACGATTTCGCGGCGCTGCTCCGGTGTGTAGTCGTCCCGGATGAGAACTCCGTGCGTGAAGCGATCCAGAAGCTGTGGGCGCAGGTCACCTTCCTCTGGATTCATGGTTCCCACCAGAATGAAGCAGGCGTCCACCTGCCGAGAAAGGCCGTCGCGCTCCAGCCGGTACTGTCCGCTCGCGGCGGCATCCAGCGTCAGATCGACCAAGTGATCCGGAAGCAGGTTCACCTCGTCAATGTAGAGAACCCCTCGGTGTGCCTGCTCCAAGAGTCCGGGCTGCTCCCGCCATTGTCCCTGCTCCACGAGTTGCGTGGCATCGACTGCGCCGAGCAGCCGATCCTCCGATGCCCCCAGCGGCACCTCGACAAACGGGGCGGTTCCGGAATCCTCGGCAGGCAGGATTTCCTGAAACGCCCGCACCAGCGTGCTCTTCGCGCAGCCGCGATGCCCCATCAGTACCACTCCCCCCAGTTTCGGGTCAATCGCGTGGTACAGCAACGAGTGCTTCGCCAAGTCCATTCCGACGATGGCGGTGAACGGAAAGGAGGTTGTGGTCATGGTTACAACAAGAGTAAGTTCTCAAAGGGGGGGCGATTTTTCCAGCGATAGGTTTGAAAATCCCGTTGATCGGTGGAGAGGATGCGTCCATGCCCAAAGTGTTCGGCGAGCAAAACCAGTGAGGCATCGGCCAAATCCATAGGCAGATCGGAGTATTTGGCCATCAGTGTGCTGATGCAGGGAATCTGCTTTTCGGGAATGGGGTGAACCTGAAAAGCGCCAGCCTCCCAACTTGACAAAAACCGCTGCTGGGCCTCGGTTCCCATGCGATTAAGCAAAAGATGACAGGTTTCAGTGAGAACGGGCCAAGTTGTAATCATTGGCTCCTGCAATTTCTTCAGAGCGGCTTTGGCCGTTTCATGGTAGTGGTCCCGCCGATTGGCCAAGGCCAGCCAAAACCCGGTGTCAACGAGGATCATGTTTTTGGTCCCATGAGGAAGCCAGCTTGGATTTGTAGGTTGCTCCAAGTTCCGGTTCGGCTTCAGCGCACCCAATAAACCCCGTAGTGGCAAACACTTCCTTCGCAGAGGTGGGACGTTTACAAACCGTCTGGTAATAGACTTCCAGGGCACGGCGGATGATTTCAGACACCGACGCCTGAGTTTGTTCTTGAATCTGGGTGAGTTGTGCCGCGTGTTCTGCACTGAGTCGAGCATTGAGTCGCATGTTCTATCCCTCGATTGAAATTGTCTTACAATTGTATGACAAAAAACATTTGGAGTCAAGGCAGCGCATCTCACCTTCCATTGACTGCCTTCTCCGTGCAGACCGCATTTTATTCCAACTCCCCCTGAATCTCGATGATCGAGGATTCAAGCGCATCCAGCGTTTCCGGGGCGGCGTCTTTCCAGAGTTCTCGCTCATGGGCTTCGAGCAGACGCTGGGCGGCGTCGCGCAGGGCAAGCGGGTTGTGGTCTCGGAAGAACTGCTGCTGCTGTGGATCGAGTAACAGCTTTTGGGCGATTTCCTCGTACTGGTAGTCCGCCACGATGTCGCAGGTGGCGTCGTAGCCAAAGAGGTAATCGACGGTCGCGGCCATCTCGAACGCGCCCTTGTAACCGTGTTCGCGCATCCCGGAAATCCACTTCGGGTTGAGGACGCGGCTGCGGAAGACGCGGTTGAACTCCTCTTTGAGGGTGCGGATGCGAACCTTTTCCGGATTCGCAGAGTCGCCGTGGTAGGTGGCCGGCGCCTGCCCGCGCAGTTCGGAGACGGCGGCGTGGAGTCCGCCCTGGAACTGGAAGTAGTCGTCGGAATCGAGCAGGTCGTGTTCGCGGTTGTCCTGGTTCTGGTGGACGATTTCCACGGAGGAGAGCCGGTTCCGGAGCAGGTCGATCTCCTCGCTGCTGGAGCCGTCGGCGCGGTAGGCGTGGCCGCCCCACTTGAGGAAGACCTCGGTGAGGTCGCCCTTGGTCTCCCAGTTGCCTGCGTCAATCAGGGGCAGCAGGCCCGTGCCGTAGCATCCGGGGCCGGAACTGAAGACGCGCAGTTCGGCAAGTTGCTCGGCTGCTTCCGGGGCGTATCCCGACTGCACGAGCTGCCGCTGATCCCGGAGCCACGCCGCCCGGATCGGGTTCAGTGCTTCCGGCTCGTCCAGCGTGGCGAGGCGCTTGGGGATCGTCGAGAGTAGCCGCATCGCGTCACCGAAGGCATCCCGGAACATCCCGGAGACCCGCAGCACCACATCAACGCGGGGCCGTCCCAGCACCGACACGGGCAGAATCTCGAAATCAACGACGCGCCCGGAAATCGGTTCCCAGACCGGCTCGCAACCCCAGAGCCAGAGCGCCTGCGCGAGGTCGTCGCCGCCAGTACGCATGTTCGACGTGCCCCAGATCACCAGCGCCAGCGTCTTCGGCCAGTCTCCATGATCGGCCCGGTAGCGTTCCAGCAACTCGTCGGCGAGCCGCTGCCCGCACTTCCACGAGGTCTGGGTTGGGATCACGCGGGGATCGATCGAGTAGAAATTGCGTCCGGTCGGCAGCACGTCAATACGCCCCCGCGTCGGCGCTCCGGAAGGGCCGGGCGCGAGGAACTTGCCGGAAAGGCCGTCCAGCAGCCGCTGTGGTTCCAGTGCACAGCGATCCAAGCGCGGAATCAGCGTTTCGTGCAGCCAGCGACGTAATGCCTGAAGCCCCTCATTTTCCGGAAATTCCGTTTGTGGCAGCCGTTCGTCCTGAGCTTGTCGAAGGGTAGGCGGATCGATGCTGCGGGCTTCGACAGGCTCAGCCCGAACGGGATTGATTCCACATTCGTGTGCGACCCAAGCCCGCGCCAGTTCCTCCACGCGGTCGCGCTCCGAGTTTGAGAGGGAATCGAGGTCGAAATCCGGCGGCTTGTCGAGCAGCGCCTGGAGCAGTCCAGGACGCTCCGCCGAGGACATCCGCAGCAGACTGAGCAGAAAATCAAGGCGCCGTTCGTGCTGCGGGACTTTCCCGAAGATGTGCAGCCCGGAACGAATCTGGCTTTCCTTGAGCTCGCAGAGGTAGTTGCTGAGGGCGTTGAGCCAGTCATCCTCGTCCGGAAGCTCCTCGCGCCATGGGGCTTCCTCCAGCAGATGCTCGATCTCGTGTTCGAGTTCGTGCGCCCGTTCCGGATACATCGTCTCGCACTGCGCGTGTTCCTCCAGCAGGCGCTCCACGCGGTCGAGGTCGTTGTAGAGTCCGGCGCGGGTGAGGGGAGGCGTGAGGTGATCAACAATCACGGCAGAGGTGCGACGCTTGGCCTGTGTCCCCTCTCCGGGGTCGTTGACGATGAAAGGGTAGAGGTGCGGCACCGGACCCAGGACACTTTGGGGAAAATCCTCCGGGCCGAGCGCGACGCTTCGTCCGGGCAGCCATTCGAGGTTGCCGTGCTTGCCGAAATGAATGATCGCATGGGCGTTGAACCGTGTGCGAATCCAGTGGTAGAACGCGAGGTGGCGCGGCGGCGGAGAAAGCTCCGGATCGTGGTAGATCGCCTGCGTTTGCAGCCCAAACCCGCGTTGCGGCTGGATACCAATGAAGATGTTGCCAAGGCGCATTCCGGCCACCGGAGTTGGGTCGGGAAAGCCCTCCGGCCACTGCCGTTGCAGCCGCTCCTGCGCGGATTCGGGCAGTCCATGAATCACCTGGGTCAGTTCCTGCGAGGAAATGCCCTGCGCCACCGACTTGCCGTAGCTCTGTTCCTCGTCGTTGGTGATCCCGGCCTGAAGCTTGCGGATGAGTGTGTCACCGCCTTCCGGGATCTCGCCCACGTTGTAGCCTTCCGCCTGCATCCGGTGCAGGAACTGGACGACACTCGCCGGAGTGTCCAGCCCCACGCCGTTGCCAAGGCGGCTGTCGCGGTTGGGGTAGTTTGCCAGAATGATGGCGATGCGCTTCTCGGCGTTCAAGACTTTCCGGAGCCGAACCCAGTTCGCCGCGAGTTCTGCGACGTGCCGAATCTGCTGGGCATCCGGCTCTACCCCCTTGGCCTGAAACTCCAGTTCCGGGTGTGCCGTCTGTGTTTCCTTAAAGCCGACTGCCGTGGTCAGCACCCGCCCGTCGGTTTCCGGCAGGGCCACCGACATCGCCACGTTGGAAGGCGTGAGGCCGCGGGGGTTCGCCTGCCATGCCTCGTAGTTGTCGGAAGAGGCCACCACCTGCAACACCGGACACCCCAGCGTTTCCAGAAACGAAACACGCTCATCGAGCCGTCCGATGGAAAAGCTCTGAAACATTAGCACCACGTCCGGGGGATCGGTTTCGGCGCGGCGCAGCAGTTCCTCTTGAGCCTCCGGCTCCCGCAGGGAGTAGGCGTAAAAGGCGGAGACTTCAAGTCCATGCGTAATCAACCGCTCCGCGAGCGCATCGACCACGGTGAGGTCGCTGGTCTGGTGCCAGGCGCGGTAGAAGGTGATCCAGACGCGTCCTGCCGATGGAGACGTGGAAGAGAAGAAAGTCATGCAATTGTCTGAGAGGTGTCGGTTTCAGCAGGTTGGAGCGTGTCCAGCGGGCTGCGTACTCCATGTCCGCCCTGCTGGAGCACATGGGTGGAGACCTGGTCGTGGAAACCGCTTTGTGTCCTAACAGGGCTTGGATTGTATGTACATGCTCATCAGATGAAAGGGCCACGCTCCCCTCAACCGCTAGGGTGCGTCAGACACCGTTCGATCTTCTCTGCGCCTCCCTGTAAGTCCTCACGAGATTGCATCCGATGGAAGCTCACGAAACGTTGGATCCAATCGCAAGCCCGTTCTGTACGCAGGGAGTCGTGCTGGAGTCGTATTCATTCCCGCACTTCATCCATAAGCACCAACCTTTCTCCTTGCTCATTCCACCAGTTCCATGTAAGTTCGCCTTTGATGCTAAGCAAAGCTGGACTCTTCCTTGATATTGAGTTTCTTTATCAATATCAAGGAAAATCCGCCTGATATTGAATCAAGGAATCAAGACCATGTGTCACAAAAAGCCCATATTGATCAGGTGCTAAATAACTGAAATTCAAGATGAATTTATTATCAATTTCGGGGATTTTGAGAAAAAAACCTCGCCTTCAGGCGAAGACTTTAGTATGCTTGTGGTTTGGAGCACTACCGCTCCAGTCATACAGGGTATGATGTCAAATATCATATCGTATGGATCATGAAATACCGCAAGCCTGTCCTGAGTGGGCCGACAGGTGATCGGGGCCGAGAGTTGATCCGGGAAATTTGCAGGTCCAAGGATGTTGAGATCATCCGCGCTCATGTTTCTGTTGATGATGACAAGCTTTAGTAGGCTTCAGCCTATTCTCGAAGCTACCGCCTCAGGCGGTAGTGGTTCGCTTGCAAATCCCAACACTTTACAGGGTGAATCTTGCTGCGGACGGACACCAACCCTCCAGAGGGTGACTACCAAAAATTAGGGTCTGCGGAAAAAAACTTTGCACTGATACAAGTAGCTGCTATAATTTTGGCTTGTAGAGTGCGCCTAGTGAAGGCAGTCAAAGGGCAAGGGTTTTGAATAAACCGCTCAAACAGCCCATTTTTTGCTGATTTTGACCATCTGAACACTGTATCAAACAAATCTTCATCCTGTGAAATTGAAGAAATGTCATTTAATATCAGTAATTTGAGTATTTTTCTGCCAGACACTATTTAACTGGGGTTGATTTTTCATTGAATAACATTTAATATAGCGGGAACTCCCTGTTAAGAGCGGGGATGAGCCGTTCAGCCCAATGAGGCTGACAAGCTTTGCTTGCCCAAGGAAATGGAACCCCGTGCGTAAGCGCGCGCGGGGGGGCATAAACATTTTGACTTTAAAAAATGCATGGAAAAGGTTCTGGATGTTAAGGAATTGAGAACAAACTTTTACACGGATGAAGGAGTGGTGAAGGCAGTTGACAGACTCTCTTATCATGTGAACAAAGGGGAGTGCGTCGGCCTTGTGGGTGAGAGTGGTTGCGGCAAGAGTGTAAGTGCAATGTCGGTACTGCGTCTGATCCCATATCCGCCGGGAGTAATCGAAGGAGGTGAGATTCTGTTCAAAAACGAGGATCTTCTTGAGGTCAGCGAGAAGAGGATTCAGGAAATCCGAGGCAACAAGATATCGATGATTTTCCAAGAGCCCTCAACGTCACTCAATCCTGTACTTAGTGTACAACGTCAGCTTACGGAGTCATTGGAACTACACCGGGGTATGAGCAAAGTAGATGCCAAGGCAGAAAGCGTGCGGTTGTTGGATCTTGTGGAAATTCCAGATTCAGACAGAAGGGTGACGGATTACCCTCATCAATTCAGTGGAGGGATGCAGCAGCGTATCATGATCGCAATGGCATTGAGTTGCAGCCCTGAATTGATCATCGCAGATGAACCGACAACCGCACTTGATGTGACAGTACAGGCCCAAATCCTTGAACTCATTGCAGAAATGAGGGAGCGGTTGGGTACAGCAGTGTTGATCATCACCCACAACCTCGGGGTAGTTGCACGTTATGTGGAGAGGTTGAACGTGATGTACGCAGGTTCACTTGTTGAAAGCGGACCTACGGATGTGCTCTATGCCAAGCCGAAGCACCCCTATACGATAGGTCTTCTGAGGTCGGTGCCAAGGCTGGATAAACCCAAGTCTAAGGTAATGGAGGTCATCGAGGGGATGCCTCCCAATCTCGCCCATCTCCCTGTGGGTTGTCCGTTTGCAGAGCGCTGTCGCTATGTGATGCCACAGTGTCGAGAAGAAAAGCCAGAACTGAAAGAGTTGGATGACCGTCACTTCAGTGCTTGTTTTTATGATCCAAACAAACTTAGCTAAAAGAAAGCAGGTCAAAATGGCAGAGCAGCAGGAAAAACTAGTTGAGGTTGAAAACCTCGTCACCTACTTTCCGATTTTTTCGGGTATCCTCCAGAAAAAGACCGGTGAAGTCAAGGCAGTTGATGACATAAGTTTTTTTATCAGGAAAGGAGAAACCCTCGGATTGGTGGGTGAGAGCGGTTGCGGTAAAACAACAGCAGGACGTTCCATTCTAAAACTCCAGGAGCCAACCTCCGGTAATGTTTTTTTCGCAGGGCAAAACCTGATTGAGATGAAAGGAGAGGCCCTGAGAAAGATGCGCTCCCAAATGCAGCCGATTTT
Organism: Deltaproteobacteria bacterium; assembly: GCA_002726945.1. GTDB lineage: Bacteria > SAR324 > SAR324 > SAR324 > NAC60-12 > UBA8110. The sequence goes on from PBTB01000060.1 coordinate 18,039, forward strand.
CCAGGATCCTTTCGCCTCTTTGAATCCACGCATGAATGCAGGGAGTATCATAGGTGAGCCTTTGGAAGTTCATAATTTAGCCAAGGGCAAGGAAGTCAGGAAGAGGGTAGAGGAACTGTTGAACATGGTGGGCCTGTCGCCTGCAATGGCAGCACGTTATCCTCATGAATTCAGTGGTGGTCAAAGACAGCGTATTGGCATTGCCAGAGCTCTGTCAGCAAGTCCTTCCTTCATTGTCTGTGATGAGGCGGTTTCCGCACTTGATGTATCTATTCAGGGTCAGATCATCAAACTGCTTATGAAACTGGGAGAAGAACTGAACCTGACCTACCTTTTCATCTCTCATGACCTTTCCGTGGTGCGACACATCAGTGACCGGGTTGCAGTGATGTACCTTGGAAAAATCGTTGAGATCACAACCAGCGATAATCTCTACAAGAACCCCAAACACCCCTATACCATCTCCCTCCTCTCTGCGGTTCCCATCCCTGATCCCAAGGTAGACCGCACTCGTGAACGAATCGTTCTCAAAGGCGATGTCCCCAGCCCGATCAATCCACCCAGTGGCTGCCCTTTCCACACCCGATGCCAGATGGCAGTGGAGGAATGCAAAACCATGAAGCAGGAACTTAAAACCATTGATAATGAACACTGGGTGGCCTGTCATCGAGTATAACAACAACGGCTTCTTTTCAAGCATTTAAATTAAATTCCGTGGAAAACAAGAAAAATAAGGAACAAGGGAGCCGTTCTTTATTGGCTAGCATCCTTGTTGCCGTAGTGGTTGTCATAGTGATCGGCGCTATTGCTGGATATGCGATCTATCGTCAGGAGATTGAACCCTTTGAAACGGTGGTGCTGAGAATCGATGATAAGGAAATTAAAATGCGCTATTTTCTCAAGCGCCTTCAGAGCATGCAAGGAGATCCTTCATTTAAGGGGCCAACCAGTTTGCTTGCGCTGATTGCACAAGAGGAGATCATCAAAGATAAAGCTGCCAAAGCACCCTACAACCTCAAAGCTACAGAAGCAGAGATTGATGAGTATTTAAAAACCGTAGCTCGTCGAGGGAGTGAGTCAATCTCTGAGGAAGAATACAAGGAGTGGTACCGCCAGCAACTGAATCTAACACAACTTGCAGAATCTGAATTCAGGGAACTCGCACGGTTGAACGTGCTGCGTCAGGAGCTAACAGAATATCTTGCTGTCCGTGCACCAACGGTTGCAGAACAGGTTCATCCTCACATGATAATAATGGCTCCAGAAAAAATACAAGATGTGGTAGAGCGGCTTGAAAAGGGTGAGAATTTTTTAAAACTTGCAGGAGAGCTTAACCCCACAGAGGGATTAAGAGAGAATCAGGGGGACATGGGCTGGCAGACGAAAAACGCACTAATTCCGATGGTTGCCCATACCGCCTTCCAGCTGGAAGTGGGAGTTCCCAGCAAACCGATTCCTCTATCGGAGAAAACCTACGCTATTATTATGGTCAAGGAGAAGGCTGCAGCACGGGAATTGAGCGAGCAAATGAAACAAATACAGAAGCTGCGGCTAGCAGAGGAATGGGCAATGAGTGAATTCAAGTTCCACAAAATTTCATTTCACGGCTTTAAAAACGGATGGGATTCTGAGACAGACGCCTGGGCCCGCTGGCAGTTATATCGGATGAACAGTGATAAACAGGATGAAAAGTGATCAAAATTGAAAACCTGACCAAGTTCTACGGGGAACGCCTGGCAGTAGATGACATCAGTTTCAATATAGAACGTGGAGAAGTTGTTGGTTTTCTAGGTCCCAACGGCGCCGGGAAAACAACCACTATGAGGGCCATCACCGGTTATCTGATGCCCACTGATGGTGAGATTTGGGTTGCAGACTACAACATGCGGAAAGATCCCCTGAAGGGTCGTCAGCAGATTGGTTATCTCCCTGAGACCATTCCCTTGTACACAGACATGAGCACGCGTGCATATCTCAGATTCGTAGCAAGACTGAGGGGGTTGGACCGCAAAAAGGCTCAAAAACGCATTGATGAGGTTGTTGAGCTCTGCCGCCTTGAAGAGTATATCAATGTACTGACTGGCAAGTTATCAAAAGGTTTCCGGCAAAGAGTCGGCCTGGCACAGGCGATCATCCATGACCCGGAAGTCCTGATACTTGATGAACCAACGGTTGGAATCGATCCGCTCCAAGTCGTTCAGACCAAGGAACTTATCAAAGAACTGGGGCGCAAGCGCACCATCCTGCTCTCCACCCATATCCTTCCTGAAGTTAACCTGATCTGTGAACGGGTCATCATCATTCATCAGGGCAGGATTGTCGCAGAGGACAGTATTGAAAACCTGTCCTCGATCCTCGAGGGTCGTCAGCGCCTTCGATTAAAGATCAATGGACCTGTTGATGAAGTGACTGAAAACCTGTCCAAGATAAATGCTCTAAGTGAGGTCTCCTATAGAGATCCATATTATCTGCTTGAATTCCCAATAGACCAGGAACCTCAAAATGAAATCAACCAGATGCTAACCCGTGGAGGTTGGACGCTGCTTTCCATGGAGGCTGTTGAGTTAAGCCTCGAAGATATTTTTGTGAAACTTACCAGCAAAAGAGAGGAGGAACAGTGAGGAGGATTTTCCTCATTTGTGAGAAGGAACTCGGCACCTTCCTTACTTCACCAATGGCTTATATCGTAACCGCAATTTTCTTGGCCCTGTCAGGAGCCTCATTCTCAACCTATCTTGCGCAAACGAGCTATTCTGACACCAGCATCCGGGGATTCCTCGAAGCAGGTCAGTTGCTGATCCTCCTCTTTTCCGCATTGCTCACGATGCGTTTGATCTCGGAGGAGAGAAAACTTGGAACATGGGAGATGCTGCTTACAGCACCGGTTAGGGAATACGAAATTGTACTGGGTAAATTCCTCAGTTGCCTGATTGTACTAGGTGGGATGCTGGTGCTGACGCTTTTCTTCCCCATACTGCTAGTGATACTTGGAGATCCGGATTTGGGCCCGATTTTCACCAGTTATCTGGGCCTGATGCTCTTAGGGTGCTCATCCCTTTCAATTGGAATTTTTGCCTCATCATTGACACCTAACCAAATCGTCTCCGCAGTGATTGCAGGTGGTATCCTCTTTGGTCTTTGGTTTCTTGGTCCCGTTGGCAATCTGGTTCCCGACCCTGTCGGCGAAATTCTTTCCTATTTTTCTCTGTCCCATCATTTCCCAGGATTTATGAGAGGCGTCGTTGACACCAGGGCCATTGTCTACTACCTCACAGTGGCCGCTGTTTTCCTCTTCTTGTCCGTCAGGTCTATTGAGACAGAAAGGTGGCGCTGATGCTGCAAACTGCATTTTTGGCACTGCTTGGACTCGCCACACTTTTTGTTGGCTTGGTTCTAAATTTTGTCATGCCAGGTATCCGTTATTATGCCTGGATCATCCTTGCTCTGGGAGCAGCGTTACTGGCCCTCGCCTTCATCTTCGATTTCAGAAGAGTTCGTAACGCCCTGACAAGTCATCAAGGCAAGTTTGGGACGAGTACCACAGTTGGGGTTTCACTTTTTTTCGGAATTATCCTGCTTGCGAACGGGATCAGTGTAGGTAATTACCATCGCTTTGATTTTACTGGCCTGGCTCAGTTTACACTGACCTCCCAAACCAAAGAGATCCTTGAATCGTTGGATAAACCAGTGGAGATCGTCACCTTTTTTTCTCCAACTGTTCCTGCACAAGTAAGCATGTATGGACAGTTCCTGCTTGATGAGTACAAGCTCCATAGCGCTAAAATTAGCATTAGAAATCTTGATCCAGACCTTAATCCTGATCAGGCGAGGCAGTACGGTCTGAATCAAATTGGGGCCAGGTACGGCAGTGTGGTCTTCACCAGTGAAGAAGGACAAACTCAGGTTTACGGGTTTCAAATTTCTGCTGAGGCAGAACATGCCTTCACCAGTGCCATTCTGCAAGTGACCGGCATCCGTCAAAAAAAGGTCTACTTCCTCAAGGGACACGGGGAAAGCAGTATTCAATCTGAATATTCAACTGCAGAAACCGGGTTGAAGGACAACCTCTTTATCGTAAGGGAGATTGATCTGTTGAGTAGATTTGGTATTCCTGAAGATGTTGCGGCAATGGTAATTCCAGGACCTAGCAAAGATTTGGGAATTCGTGAGGTGCAGATACTCAAGGATTATTTGGAAAAGGATGGAAAACTCCTGGTTTTACTTAATCCTAATCCTCCCGATAGTTGGAAGCAGTTACTCTCAGGATGGTGGCTGGATATTGTGCCTGGAACAATTGTTGATCCGGATTCCCATGTTGCACCAAACATCGACCATCCTCTGGTTCCCAGAAATCAGAACAGCTTTGGTTTTACAGAGGTTTATTTCCCTGGTGCAACAGGATTGATTCCCAAAAAAGGCAGTCCGGAAAGTCTTAAAATACAACCCATGGTATGGACCAGCAGGAAGAGTTGGACAGAAAAGGACTTTTCCTCTGGAGAAACACCTGAATTTGACAAAGAAACAGACCAAAAAGGCCCCTTCGCCATTGGCATCATGATCAAAAAGGGGGGAACCCGGCTTGTGATCATAGGAGATTCAGATTTTGCCACCAATCAGCATTTCTACAACGGTAACAACAGTGATCTCTTTCTCAATGCCGTCAACTGGCTAACCGCTGATGCAGAGGTCATATCCGTGGACCGCAAGGTGCTACCAACACGTCGACTTTTACTCAGTCCCGAGCAGGTTAGGTTCGTCCATGTCTCAAGCATAGGACTGTTGCCATTCCTCCTGTTGGTCATCGGAGGTTATGTCCGATGGCGCAGAAGATAGTTTTTTTGGAGAGGTGAATCTTTGAGTCTCAGAAATATTGCTATCTTGACAGTTGGCTTGGTTGCAGCAGGGGTGCTCTACTACTTCACTAGCCAAACTGAAATTCCTCCACCGGCAAAACCTCGTCATTTTGTCTGGGATGTGGAAATGGAGGAGTTGGCCAAGATGGCCATCAGCCTGCCCCCTCTTGGGAAAAAGGAGACTTGGGTCAAACACGATGACCGCTACTGGTACTTCGACAAGCCCGGAGGCCCCAAGGTGAACATGAAACGCTGGGGCGGGGGCATCCCTTTGCTGCTCAGTGGTCCGGGAGCGGAACGTTTGATAGCCGACAACGCCAGTGATGAAAAGCTTGGTATTTTTGGTCTGGTCTCACCTAGTATGCAGATCGACCTGACTTTGGAGAACAGGAAGTCGATCAATATCGACGTGGGAGATCACACCCCAGACGCTCAAGGTTTTTATGTAAAACTTCGTAAATCAAGAGACGTTTACACGGTTCATGAAAGCTGGTACCACGTGCTAGAACGCTTAGTGCTGGATCCTCCTTACCCTGATCCTGATGAGAAACCTAAACCTGTGGATCCCCAAGTGCAGGCAAGGATTAAAAAAGAGGCTGAGACGGCCTCAGCCAATCGAGAGCGCGGAGATAATTTTCGTCTCAAGTATAAGGATAAATCAGGTGTGAAAGAGCTGGAAAGCGGTTTACTTTATCGTGTTATTAAAAAAGGTAGTGGACCTGTTCCCACTTTAGATGATACCGTCAAGGTTCTCTATACTGGTCGATTGATCGATGACACTATTTTCGATAGCACAAAAGATGGTGAGGCAATTACTTTCAGGTTAGACGGCATCATTCGCGGCTGGAGAGAGGCGCTTCAACTGATGAAGGAAGGAGGACACTGGGAAATAGTGATTCCACCTGAACTTGGGTACGGCAGGAAGGGTTCAGGAGGTAGTATTGGTGCGAATGAAACTCTTGTTTTCGAAATTGAGTTACTGGAAATAATGTAGCTGGATTTTGGTACATGTCGATAATATCTACTATTATCTTTTAATATGCACCAGACCCCCTAATTAGGGCAGTCGCCCTCCTGAGTGTTGTTCCTCTGAAAAATTGGAGCAAATTACGGGCCTGCCATCCTGCGCTACCATTGGAAAACTCTTTGCCCGATTTGATTGTCAAAACCCATCAGGGTGAATTTTACTGAGGACAGACACCAACACTCCAGAGGGTGACCATTAATTATGATTCATACCATGATTCTAATTGAATCTTGCCGTCAAACTTTACTGACTCGCAAGGGAAAAGACAGGAAAACTTGTTTGGTCCGGTTTTAAAGCCTGAGGGTGAACAACGATTGGTCTATTCAACTTCAACAGGTTTTAGGGTTGTTTGTCTAGGAAGTGGAATCATCCTGTTGTTGATTGTGCTTGGAGAAGCAGATGGGATGATTTCCTTCCGAGAGAATCTCATTGCTCTTTCCATCTCCGGCTTGTGTCTAATCTCAGCAATGTTTCAGGAGCGCTGGATTTTCGACAGGGAATCCAATGTGTTTGAACGGCATCTCGGAACGGTCTTTCTATATTCGAGGCTCAAGAGACGGTTGGATAGTCTGAAGTGCGTTTCCATCAATGAATTCGCTAAAGATTCGAGTGCTTCGAATGACAACAGACGTTTAATTTTGACCCGGAGGACCGTCTCACTTTCGGTCTTGGGTGAAAACAACGAGATACACAAGCTGGACATGGCAAAAGGTTCCGGAATCAATGAACTTGTAAAAACTGCACAGGAACTGTCCAGTTTCTGCGATATTCCACTGGTAGATGAATTTAGTAAGGTAACCCCCGAAGAATAGTCTACCCGTTTTTATTGATTTTTGATTCCTCTTGAGACTGTGGTGATTCTTTATCTGGCGAAATCTCAAGGAGGGAACGATGCATGAACTGACGGAACAGCAAGTGGGCACCATCAAAGATGCCGCGA
>PBTB01000061.1 GCA_002726945.1 Deltaproteobacteria bacterium
CGAGTTCTTGGGGCTGCCCTCAACGAGCTTGTCACTGTACACCAAGTAAATCAGCACGTTACGCTTTTTGTCGAGAAAACGCACCACCTGCATGGACTTGAAAACCAGCGAGGTGCGCTTGCTGAAGACCTCTTCTCCGTTCTCGAATACGCGCTTGAAGTGAATGGGGCCGATCTGCCGACAGGCGATGGCGGCATCGGAGGTGTCTTCCGCTAGGCCCAAGGCTCCGGTGAGGCCACCCTGCTTGGCGCGGCTGAGGTGGCAGGCGACGCCCTCCACCACCGGATCGTCAAACGCCTCGATGACGATTTTGTGGTCCGGACCAATGAGCTTGAACACCGTGTCCACGCTGCCGATTTTTTCCGCAAAGAGGCTCGCAGGCAGGAGCAGGGGCAACAGCAGCAGTCCTTGGTGTACTTGCATTGCAGCTTTGTTGCAGGTGAGCTTTCTTCAAGCAGAGCGCATCTTTTCCAGAATTGCAATCCGGGAATGAACCAGCGGCTATCCCAAAAGCTGAGAATGAACCAGCGGCTATCCCAAAAGCTGATTCATGGAGAGCATCGGCAGTAACACCGCCAGTGCAATGAAACCCACCACCCCGCCCATGAGCAGGATCAGGGCGGGTTGCAGCAGGGCGGTGAGCCCTTCCAGCAGCCCCCCGATTTCCTCCTGCATCCGCTCCGCAACCCGTTCCAGCAGTTCATCCAGCCGTGCCGCCTCCTCGCCGATGGCAACGACATGGCGGACGTATTCCGGAAAGAGTTCGATTCTCGCCATTGCTGCCGAGAGCGGCATTCCCTTGTTGTGGACATCGATGATGAGTTGGTCGAGTCGGGCAATGAAACTGCGGTTGACGACCACATGCTTCGAGATTTCCAGCGCCGTCTTGAGATCCACCCCGCTTTTCAGCAGCAGCCCCAGCGTCTGGCAAAAGCGGGCGACCAGAATCTTGATGCGCAGTCGACTCAGCCCCGGAAGGCTCAACTCCAGCCGATCCTTCCAACGTTGTCCGGTTGGACTCTTCCAGAACGTGGAAAATCCTGTGGTGATCAATCCCAATCCGAGCAGCAGTGCCCACCAGCGTTCGGTCACCGTTTCGCTGAGACCAAGCAGCATCCGGGTGGGCAAGGGCAGGGCCGCTTCCTGCGCCTCGAAGATTTGCGCGATTTTGGGCACCACCGCAGTCACCATGAACGCGACCACCGCGATTCCGAAGACGGTCATGAAGGCAGGATAGATCATCGCAGAACGCAGCCGCCCCCGGAGTTGTTCCTGCTGCTCAAAGTACTCCGCCAGCCGCCGCATGATCACGCCAAGGGTGCCGCCGTTCTCTCCGGAGCGCACCATGCTCACATACATCGCCGGGAATGCTTCCGGATGCCGCGCCATGGCATCGGCGAGCGATTCTCCTGCCATCACACGCCCCCGGATATCCGAAAGGATGCTCTGGAATTTCGGATTCTGTGTCTGCGGGATGATGAGCTGGAGTGCCTTGTCGTAGGGGATCGTCGCGTCCAGCAACACCTCGATCTGTCGGGTGAACAGCGTCAGCGAACGCTGGTGGTTGCTGCGGCTAAGCAGCTTGGACAGCTTGAAAGACGTTTTCGAGGTGCCCCCGGATTTCCGACGCGAGAATGCAAAACGGCTCGTCCGGATTTCGGTGGGGAACCACTGCTTTTCACGCAGGAATTGCCGAACCTCGGTCTCCGAGGTTGCGTCCTGACTGCCCCTGTGCAGGGTCCCGCCGGGATCAAGAGCCTGGTAGTGAAAGATGGGCATGGGTCTGTTCGTGCAACGCCTGCCCATTATCGTGGATTATGCAACGGATTGCAATATCTGCCCTTGCTCCCACTTGACATCAATGAGGAACGGGCTACACTCCATGCGACCAGAAGCTTCACAACATGGAACCTGCAGGGGAGACAAAAATGGCCAACGACCATTCAATCGCCGATCATTGGGGCCCGGGAGACGTTGATGCTCTGATCATTTCTGGACTGGAAAAAGTGTCCAGATAATTGGTTCTCGTCCAAGAAGAACATGATGGACATCAAGATCAAGATCAAGAAGGATTTTGCCCTGCCCCGCCAAATCCAATGCCTCTTTTGAAAAATCACCGGCAAGAACGGTGAGGATTCAAAGCAATCACTGCCTTGCAGCAATATTCACCTGTATTCAAGGAAAGTCATTTACATTCATAGTAGGCTCAATGGAAAGGACGCTTTGAGCTTGGATGATGCAAGCCTCTTGAATTTCTTTAAACCAGATTGAATATCATGTCTAAAATTTATGAATTAAGATGGGATTTTTCTCAAGAAGGGGTTGGTTTCACGCTGCATGACGGGATTGTCAAACTTGACATAATGCAGTGGGGAAAAAATGCAGCGAAAACTTCAAATGGACCTGCAAACCTTGGAGTAATTCTGGGAAGGCTCAATGAGGATGGAGTTCTAGTTGATAAAGAGTCTGTCATATTATCCATGAAAACTATTGCCTCATTAAGTCCTAATGAAGCTAAACAAATTGGCCTTCCTCCTCCTCTGCCGCATAGACTTCAGGTTCAAAGTAGCGGAGCAATAGGAGAGTCGAACTTTAGCATGGGATGGAAGCTTATTGATCAAAATGGTATGCCCGTCTATCCTGAAGAACAGAATGGGACTTTTTTAAAAATAAATGGCAAGTTTATTTTGCTGCATAATCATGTCTATGAATTCATCAAAGGGATAGACGACTTTAATAAATATCCTGAAAAGGGAGAGGAGGTTCAAGTTCTGGCATGGGGGAGATTAATGAACCTGATTCCAGAAGGCACCATTATCAGTGATCAACGACTTTCTAATATGAATATTGTAGTTGCTTCATCTTTTACATTGGATCTCTTTAGCGATATCGAATTTGCTCCAAAACTGACACACCTAGTTCAACCAGAAGATCCCAACAGTGAACCCACTTACATTGATGCATTAACAACTTCACGTCACAAAATATTTGTCAACCTATTTAAATCCATGTCTAAGGTCAATCTTAGCTATAACTTGGGAGATAATTGGTATGTATCCATTCCAAAAGAAATCCAGCACCATCTGCAAACGCTAAAAGAATTCCTGAAAAAATCACCTGAAAAACGAAGAGCCTTTTCTGCAAATCCCAAACAGTTTCTCAATGAGTCTTCTGGTGAATATGCAAAAGAAAACATTGAGGATATTTTCGTAGAAACCGAAAATTATTTGAGTATGATTATTAAGTATCTTGGAGTCTGGATCCCCCAGGCAATGTCATTTCAATCTGCAGAGAAACGCAGCTGGCTTCCAGCAGACAATGATTCGATTAGAGTCAATTTAAATGAAGGGATATATGACATTCCACTGAATAAGCTTCGAGAAAGTATTCCTGATCTAGAGAAAGCAATTAATGAAAAAATATCAAAGATCAACGTATCTGGTAAAACTATTTTTGCTACACCAGAAAACCTGGTTATCATTATAAAAGCCCTTAATTACTACGATCCCACAAGAAAATATTTTGGTGCCAAACCTATTGAGGCTGAGAAAGCAAAGGGGGGATCCCCCTTAGTTCCCATACTTCATGACAATATCGAGGATCTGGAGGTTATTGCTCAAGCAAGCAACAAGCACAATCTCGAATTTTACATTCCTCCTGATCTTGAAACCCATCTTTTAGCTCATCAAGCAATTGGTGTACGGTGGCTTCAACAACATTGGAACAATGGTAGCAAAGGAGCCCTCCTCGCTGATGATATGGGTTTGGGAAAAACACTGCAATCACTAACTTTCCTAAAATGGATTGGTCAACAAACTCTAGAACCCACTCCATTTTTGATTGTTGTCCCAACTGAGCTTTTGAAGAATTGGGAAAAAGAAGTCAAACTTCACTTTAAATTTGGAATGGGATATCTCCTAAGAGCATATGGAGCTGGTCTGGAGGAACTCAAATCTTTAGATTCACAAGCGCGAATCACCCGATTTAGAAATGCTAATTGGGTAATGACGACCTACAAGACCTTAAGAGATGCCGTCCTCCTCTTCTCAACAGTGCACTGGAGTGCGGTAGTATTTGATGAGTGTCAAAATATTAACAATCCTTCTGCACGCATGACTCACATGGCCAAGTCTTTAGAAGCAGACTTTACCCTGATGATGACTGGGACACCAGTTGTCAACCGACTTTCTGAACTTTGGTGTATTTATGATGGTGCAATTCCAGGGTTACTAGGTATTTACAGGGATTTTGAGAGAGAGATAGAAGAACCTGCAAAGACGAATGCAACGGTCCTTAAGAATCTTAAAAACAAGCTTGAAGGGACCAGGCCTGTTTCAGTGCTGCTTAAACGTATGAAAAAAGACCCTCTTAAAGGACTTCCAGATAGAGAATTCAAAGAGCATCGAGCCCTCATGTCAACAAAGCAGTCTGAAAGTTATTCAAGAGTGGTTGAAGTTGCCAAGGAAAGTCTTGCAAAAAAAGGAAGTGTGTTTCGTGCAATCCAAGATATCAGAAAACGATCTTTAATTTTTGAAACTATTCCAGCTGATGGAATTGATGAACCATTCGTGGAAGCAAATGCAAGATTGAGATTAATGAGAGACATTCTTGATGAAATCAAGCATAAAGAAGAAAAAGCTCTCATCTTTTGTGATTTTTTGAATGTGATGGACGCGTTGGTTCCTTATCTTCAAACACGATATCATCTAAAAAAACCTCCTTCAAAAATTACAGGTAAGGTCTCTAATATCACTCTGAAAAAATGTGTAGATTCTTTTCAGGACTTATCCCATAATAATTTTGGAGTGATGTTGATGACTCCACAAACAGTTGAAGTTGGATTGACTCTTACCAATGCCAATGATGTCATTCATCTGTCTCGTTGGTGGAATCCAGCAGTTGAAGATAAGTGTAACGATATGGTTTATCAAATTGGACAAAAAAATGATGTGACGGTACACCTGCCCTTTGCAGTACATCCTGATCTAGGAGAGAAAAGCTTCGATATTAACCTTAACAGACTGTTAGAATCCAAAAGGGAACTAAGTAGAAGACTAATGGCACCTGCAACAACCTCTGACTCAGAACTTAATGATTTAATCTTAGAATCAAGTTAATGGCAAGACCTCTACTACAACTTTGTACGCTTGCACAAGTCCCTGAAAACCCCAGCCGGCAAGCTGGAAAACCCAGGTGGATTCAACAAACTCCGACGCTGGCCGCCACTTGCCCCGGCATGTACACACGGTCAGAGTTGCTGCTCTTCACGGTGGTGTCGCGCCAACACTTCAGCGGGTGACTGTCGATTTTTCAGTGAACCTTAAAAGAGAAAAGATATGCCCTTGAACTTTGACCTCCCATATGCAGCGCTCAAAACCTATAAGGGAAGCAACCCTAAACCTTCTGATTTTGATGAATTCTGGGAAGAAGGATTAAATGAGATGAGAAGTATTGATCCAGAATTAGAATTCATTAAAGCTGACTTTGAGTGTAACTATTGCATATGTGAAGACCTATATTTTACAGGAGTAGGAGGAGCAAGACAGCATGCAAAGATTCTTCGACCCTTGAATGGAATAGAAACCCATCCTGGCTTAGTAAGGTTCCATGGTTATGCAGGAAATAGTGGTTCTTGGTGTGATCACTTAAAATATGCTGCAATGGGTTACACTGTTGCTGCAATGGATTGTCGTGGTCAGGGAGGATTATCAGAAGACAAGGGTGGTGTCATTGGTAATACATTGAGAGGTCATATCATACGTGGATTAGATGGTCCATCAGACAAAATGTTGTTTCGCCACATTTTTCTTGATACTGCTCAACTTGCCGCAATCGTCATGAAAATGCCAGGAGTTGACGAAAATCGTGTTGGAGCATTGGGTGCAAGTCAGGGAGGAGGATTAACACTTGCTTGTTCTGCATTAGAACCAAGAATAAAATTGGCTGCTCCAAATTATCCTTTTCTTTGCGATTATCAGAGAGTTTGGGAAATGGATTTAGCTAAAGATGCCTACTTTGAAATCCAAAATTATTTCAAACAATTCGATCCACTTCATAAACAGGAGAAAGAGATCTTCACTAAACTTGGGTATATTGATGTACAACACCTGGCATCAAGGATTAAAGCAAAAGTATTTATGGCAGTTGGATTATTGGACACTATCTGCCCGCCTTCAACACAATTTGCTGCATACAACAAGATCAAAGCAGAGAAAAAATTGGCTGTCTATCCGGATTTCGGCCATGAAGGACTGCCTGGCAGGGATGATGATGTATTTCAGTTCATGATGGAATTGTGAAACGAATGACAGTAAAAGTCATTGACCCATGTGTGTTTTAAGGTGAAACGGGGAAGCCCATTGTGATGGTTTTGAGGTTGTGCGCCCATTCATGCATGACGACGTAGCGTTGCAAAGGCGACGGTTGATAGTCCGGCTGGTAGTTTTCTGGGTTTCCTCTCACGATATGCAGAATCAAAAGGCAGCATGGGAGGCACTCCGGAAAACAGCGTAATGGCAGAGGAAAGCAATGAAACTCCCGCTTCTGGGGAGAGCGTGTGGAACTTCGCGTTCGGCTCCAACCTGTGTCCTGAAAAGCGGGGGAACCGGGCAAACCTGCAGATCGAGGAAGTGGTCCCGGGAGAGCTTCAGGATTGGCGGCTGGCATTTAACCTCCGGACGATTCCCTGGCTGGAACCATCAATGGCGAGTATCGATCCCGCCTCCGGACAATCCATGCACGGGGTACTGTTGCGGTTCAGTCCGGAATCCTTCAAAGCACTTTTGCAGAGCGAGGGGGACGGTCACGCCTACCAACTGGAACCCGTGATGGTTGATGCTTACGATGGTAGGCGAATCAAAGCCGTTGCTTTTCGCGCGCTTCCCCACCGTCGTTTGCAAGAGGAGGTTCCCCCGTCCCTGCGCTACCTGAAATTGTTGAGAAGCGGAGCGCGGCAGTGCGGACTCCATCCGGAATACATCAAGTGGCTTGATGCGCTTCCCCACACCCCGAGGACTCCGTGGCAGCGTTGGGTTTCGGCAACATTGTTCAGCACGATCATGGTGATAAGCCGCTGGGGATCACCGCTTATTGGAGCTTACCTGTTCCGCCTCCTGCGCTGGGTTGACGAGAAACCTCCTCTGCCTCTTCGTCTTCCCTTAAACATCGTGATCCTGACTCCGGTACTCTTGTTTGGAGCCTTGGTCGGCTCGTCTCCGAAACTTCGCAGTTACAACGATCCTCTCCTGAGTCCGGCATGCCGGGGAACACGCCGAACAAGTCGAGGAGTTCCTGCTTGGCGAAAACACCGCTGATGCCGATGCGTTAATCCCGACTTGAGAGTTCAGGCCATCGTGCTGACACTGGTGGGATTGTCCACCGCCTTCCGTCAGGCTTGATGCTGGAGTTCCTCAGTCGCCGTGGCCGCTTTGTAGTCGCCCTCACCCTGCTCGCCGCACTTGCGGTGGTGTTGTTGTTTCTCCACGAAATTCTTTTCCCCTTCCTGCTGGCGCTCTTCTTCTCCTACGTCCTTGCTCCAGTGATTGACCGGATGCACACTTGGGAGGTGCGCGGCTATCTGGTTCCACGCGGACTTGCGGTGATCCTCGTCTATTTTGGCATTCTGGTGATTCTGGTTGGCGGGGGGATCTACGTTGTACCGAAAGTGAGCACCGAGCTCGCAAAAATGGTGGGGCAGATTCCGCAAACAGTATCACAGCTCACCCACGAGTGGGTGCCCAAGGCGGAGGCAGGTTTTGAGAACCTGATCTCCCTGCTACCGCAGCCTCCGGAGCCCGTTGATTTTCCAGAGCCTGAAGTGGCCAGCGAGGAAAAAACACCGATTCAGCCGACCACCGGTGTCCCTCGCGGGTGGATGGATTTGCTGAACACCTACACCTTTGAAATCCGGACGCTGGACAGCGAGCGGGTGGAGGTGATCCCCCGGATCAGAGTCAATGGCTCCTCGGGGGTGGCACAAAACATCTCTCCCGCCAGCTTGCAGGAACAGATTGATGCGGTGGTCGCCCAGACAACGAAGCGTATCCAGCAGGACATCGCCAAGCTGGTGGTGTGGGGTCAGAAACTGGTCGGAGGCGTAGTGGGTTCCGTGTTCACCATCTTCCTCACCTTCATGGTTGCCGGCTTCATTCTGGTGGACACCGACCGCATTTTGCACTTTTTCCACACCCTGATTCCGGCAGTGCATCAGGGGCGTTACGGAAACTTGGTTGCACGTCTGGACATCGGGCTCAACGGCGTGGTGCGCGGGCAACTGTTGATTTGTCTGGTCAACGGCATCTTCACACTCGTCGGGCTGGTGATCATTGGCGTGCCCTTTGCGTTCACCCTTGCCCTTGTGGCGATGGTTTGCTCACTGATCCCGATTTTCGGAACGATCATCTCCAGCATCCCCGTTGTGATCATGGGAGTGACGGTTTCCTTCGGCACGGGGGCGCTCGCGCTCGGCTGGATTTTGCTGATCCACTTCGTTGAGGCGAACTTCCTCAACCCCAAGATCATGGGCACCGCCGCCCAGATTCACCCGGCACTGATCGTCTTTGCACTTGTCACCGGAGAGTACATGGCGGGTATCGCCGGAGCGTTGCTGGCCGTGCCGATTTTCTCCATCCTCCAAACCCTCTTCCTCTCCCTCAAGGCGCTGGCCGAGGAATTGGAACCAAAGCCATTCAAGGATGTACCACGAGAAATTGCCGGAGACTAAGCTGAACTCGACCTTTCCAACCCTCAAGGTTTTGGGCTGGCTTGCAGTGACCCTCACGCTTGTTGCCGTGGTGTACCTGATGGGTCCACAGGCAGAGGTGGACGAATCGGTGACGGCACCAAAACTGCCCGATAACCTCAACTCCTACCTCTGGGTCACGGAATCGCAGTACGACCTGCGCCCGGACACCGAGAAGAAGATCGTCTGGAGCAACCCCCGCTCCCCACAAACCACGCCCTACTCGGTCGTGTACCTGCACGGTTTCTCTGCGAGTCGTCAGGAGATCGACCCCTTCTGCGAGCAGCTTGCCTTTGAACTGCGGGCGAACCTCTTTCTGACGAGACTGGCCGGACATGGGCGGGACGGGGAAGCAATGGCGGAACCGGAGGTGAAGGACTGGCTGCGGGATGCTCTGGAAGCCTATGCGATTGGAGAGCGCCTTGGTCGCAAGGTGATTGTGGTGGGTTCCGACACCGGAGCCACGCTCGCGCTCTGGCTGGCCCTGCGCGAGGAGGTGGAAAACCTGAAAGCCCTTGTGCTGTTTTCCCCTCACTTCAGCCCACGCAACAAACTCTCCGGACTGGCGGCAGGACCGTGGGGCGACCAGATCACCAGGCTGATCGTGGGGACTCACCACGAGTTCATCCCGGAAACCCCCGAACACGCCAGAGGCTGGACCACCCGTTACCGCTCCGAGGCAATCCCCACCATGATGGGCCTCGTCAAGCTGGTGGAACGGCTCAAGCTGCAAAAGCTGACAACTCCCACCTTCATCGCCTACTCGACCAACGACAAGGTGGTGGACATCTCCCGCATTGAGCAGCGCTTTGCAGAATTGGGGACCCTGTTCAAGGTCCTGGTGCCCTATGATGAACCGGGTGATCCTTCCTACCATGTGCTGGCGGGACGTATCCTTTCCCCCCGCAACACCGAACCTCTGCTTGCGGAGGTTTCGCAATTTCTCAGCAAGCTGCCGGAGTGATGATCAAAACGCAGCAGGCACTGAGGCAGCAGGCAGGAATCCCCAGGAGCGTGCCATGCCTGCGACCAGCCACCAGCCACCAGCCTGTGGAGCACTGGTGTGAGGTTGCCGAGGAATTGGCGGACCTCGCCCGCAAAACCGTCTGTCCCTACTTCCGCAGTGGCTTGAGCGTGGAGGCAAAGGACACGGCAGGCTTCGATCCTGTCACCGAGGCAGATCGTCAGGCAGAGATGGTGATGCGCGAACGGCTGGAGGTTGTGTTCCCGGAGCATGGAATCATCGGCGAGGAACACGGAAAGGTGCGCCCGGAGAGTCGCTGGCAGTGGGTGCTGGACCCGATTGATGGCACCCGTGCCTTCATCATGGGCAGTCCGCTTTTCGGCACGCTCATCGCGCTCCTGGAAGACGGAGATCCGATGGTCGGGGTGATTGACGCTTCGGTGCAGAGCGAACGCTGGATCGGCGTCCGGGGGCAAGGCGCCCGTTACGTCCGGGAGTATCCGGAGCCGTTAAACCTCCGGTTGCAAACGTCCAAAACCACGGACTTGGGGCAGGCACTGATTGGCTCCACCGACCCCTCGATGTTTTCCAGAGCACAGTGGGATCGGGTGCAGAGACTGTACGAAAAAGCACGCATGCGTCGCTATGGCGGGGATTGCTACCTTTACGGGATGCTGGCGCTGGCAGGCGTGGATGTGGTGGTGGAAGCGGGTTTGGTGTCTTACGATGTGATGGCGCTCATCCCCGTGGTTCAGGAAGCCGGAGGGGTGGTCACGGACTGGTCCGGAAACACCGTGACACTCGATTGGGACGGCACCCTGCTCGCCAGCGCCAACCCCGCCTTGCACGAGCAGGCGCTTGCGACCCTCCAGCCCCATTGACCCTCAGAGCGCCAAGCTCACGACAACCCGCAGTTGGTGCTTGGCAAAAGCCAGCCCGGTTGTCTTGAAACTGCGCGGAGTGCGGTTGAGTTCGCCGAACACCTGCCAATCGGAATCCAGCACAAGCGCACCCCCACGCTGAGTTGGCGTTGATCCACCGACTTGATAGTCTCCCTCTTGAGTGTTGGGCCTGTCCTCAGCAAGATTCACCCTGTCAAGTGTTTGGGTTTTGCAAAGAGACGGCGTTTTCCGGTACGTTTCCTCCGGTTTACAGTTATTTTTCAGATTTTCAGAGGAACAACACTCAAGAGAGGACTGTCTATTTTATATAAATAACTGAAATTATTATAGATTTGCGATTCCTCTGGAATGACAGTGCACATTTTCCAACAGCAATAATTTCAGTGAGTTATGAGAACTTATGACTGACGAGTAACGTAGAAGAGGAGTTTGAATGAATTTCACAGAGAACCTGTCAAAGGATGGACTTGCATACGTCTGTGGAATGAGTCATGCTGACCAAACTGATTGAGTGCTGACGATTCTATCTCCGGAATGCTTGGTTGAGGCCAGGATCCTGGAAGGCGAGTGTATACCGCAGGATCGAGCAGTCCAATGAAACGACCCAATGGAGTGGAGTGATAAATGGCCAGAGTTAAGCCTGACGAAGCAACCGCCAATTTTGGCGAGGGTGTGGAGGTTGAGCAACGCCGGAAGGAAGAGGAGCAGCAGCGGCTTCAGGAAGCCGTTTCCCGATTTTTGGAAAAGGGCAAGCAGATTGAGGTGCTGCCTCCGCAGGAGGTAAAAACTCGCACGCTGATTGGTGGTGAGGAGCAGTGGAACACCTACGAAGTGGTAGAAGAACCTTTTTGCAAGGACTAGCCCGCCGCTACCGATGCCCAATTCGGTCACCCGAGAAGCCATCGATCTGGAAGCCCTGCGCCATCGCGCCCAGCATCCGCAGGCCGGAGCCGTGCTGATTTTCTGCGGGGACATCCGCAACCACAGCGATGGACGCTCCGTGACCGTCTTGGAATATGAAGCCCACGAGCGCATGGCGCTCCGTCAGATCGACCGCATTGTCGAGGAAGCCCAGCAACGTTGGCCATTGCACTACGCGGAGGTCATCCACCGCTTCGGCAAGCTGGCGGTGCTGGATTGCTCCATCGCCACTGCTGTCTCCTCGTCTCACCGTTCGGACGCTTACGAGTCCAGCCGCTACATCATTGACACAATCAAGCGTTCGGTTCCCATCTGGAAGAAGGAATACTTTGAGAGCGGGGCTTCTGCATGGAGCGAAGGCTGCGAAGCCTCCAGCGTCATTGAAGCATCCACCGATCCGCCACCTGTGGTCACTCGGGAAGCATCGATTCCGACCTGACTCCCCCGCCTTTCCCGGAAGTCTCACTTCCACACAATCCACTTGCCCTCCCTGTTCGAGTTTTGAATACTACGCTGAGCTGAATCATTCCATATTTGGTCCACCCTTTGCTTCTTGAAGCCAGATCGCGTTGAACCAGAAACAAGAGGACGCATGGCCCAGAGCTACTACAAGACGATTCACGGAGTCCGCTACGACCGCTCGTTGCTGGAAGCGGCAGATGAACGGATTGCTGGCCAGGGGGATGGTCGCATTTCCGAGCAGGACGCAAAGGAACTCGTCGAGTTGTCCAAGGACGGCGGGCGCGTCACGGAGACAGAACTCCGGACCCTCAAGCACATCCGGGAAAATTACCGTTTCACCCCCAAAGCTGCGGCGTGGTTTGCCGGACAGCTTCCTGCCATTGAACAAGCCGTGCATCCGGACCAGCTTGCTCAGCCTGAACCACCACGTCCGGCTCCACCTCCGACTCAGGCATCACCACCACCTTCCAGGCAACAGCCTCCCGCACCACAACCGTGGCCAGAAGAGGCGGTGACAACCGAAGAATCCTCGAGCAGCCCGATTCCGCATGTGATCTGGGGAATGCTGCTGCTGGCCTCCATCATCATTGGTGTGGTTTTCTATCAGGGCGCCACCGAGCAGGTGGAAATCTTGGAGGCCCGGCTTGCAGCGGTGCCCGACACCCGGCAACTGGAACAACAGGTTGCTGATTTGCAAACGGAGCGACCCGTCCTGCAATCTCAGATCACAGGCCTCAACCAGCAGATTACAAAAACGGAAAGCGACCACTCGGAGTTGGAAAAGCGTTTCCGTACCCTACAAAATCGGTTGGAGTCCGCTGCTTACGAAACCACTCGTTTGCGTTCCGAGGTGCAAACCCTGAACGAACAGGTGGCTCAGGCGGAACAAGCGGCTCAGACAGCTCAGGCGAATCAGACAGCTCAGACAGCTCAGGCGGCTCAGGCAGCTCAGGCGGCTCAGGTGGAACAAGCGGCTCAGGTGGAACAAGCGGCTCAAGCTGAGAAAGCCGAGTCAGTTCCTCAGCCCCAACCGGCTAAAACCAGCGTGGCCCCATCGGTTTCCGAGGTGCTGCGGGTGTTACAGGAAAATACTCTTGCCCATTCGGATGTGTTCAAGATCACCTCGCTCAAGCTCGATGCCAGTTTGGAGGGTTTCAAGTTCAACGAGGCCATCTTGCTTCCGGGACACAAGGATTTGCTGAACCGCCTGGTCCCGCTGCTGAAGCCGCTGGAGGTGCAACTCAAGCTCATCGGGCACACGGACAGCACAGGCAACTACAGTGCAGTGAACCTCTTTCTCTCACACCGCCGCGCCCTTGTGGCCAGCCAGTACATCACGGAAAAGCTCGACTTTCCTCGGGAACGAGTTTATGTCACAGGCCGCGCCCATCTCAAACCGACCGTAGAAAACACCTCCATTCCAATGCGCATGAAGAACCGGAGGGTGGACCTCCACCTCGAAATTCATAACGGTCATGCTCTCGAAAAACTTCCATAATGTCCGCCAGTCCAAAAATCACGCTCAAGCCGGGGCGGGAGAAATCTCTCCAGCGTCGACACCCTTGGGTTTTCTCCGGGGCCGTGGAGCGGGTCACTGGCTCGCCAGATCCCGGAGCGACCGTGCGGGTCGAAAACGCAGACGGCCATTTTCTCGGATGGGGGGCATGGAGTCCTAGCTCGCAGATTCGTGTTCGGATTTGGAACTGGGAGGAGGATGAATCCGTAGACGATGAGTTCTTCCGGAAGCGGCTCTCGGCGGCACTTCAGTTTCGGCAGGCTGTCCTTCCGGATTCCCAAAGCAACGCACGGCGACTTGTTCACGGTGAGGCGGATGGCCTGCCGGGGCTGATCGTGGATCAATATGGAGAGGTGTTGGTGTTGCAATGCCTGAGCGTTGGAACCGATCAGTGGCGGGACACTTTGGTGGGTCTGCTGAACGAACTGACGGAATGCACTGCGATTTACGAACGTTCCGATGCCGAAGTGCGCAAATTGGAAGGGCTGGAGCCGCGTCGGGGTCTGCTTTCCGGAACGCTCCCGGAACCCCTCCAGATCACGGAGCAGGGGTTGACGCTGGAGGTGGATGTCGAAAAGGGTCAGAAAACGGGATTGTACCTTGACCAGCGCGACAACCGCGAGCGGGTGCGAACCCTCGCTTCCGGAAAGCGCGTGCTTGATGCCTTCTGCTACACCGGCGGGTTCACGCTCGCTGTGTTGCAGGGCGGGGCGAAGTCGGTGACGGCAATTGAATCCTCGAAACCTGCACTGGCATTGGTGGAGCAGCATTGCCGCATCAATGGATTTGAGGACCGGGACATCACCTTGGTCGAGGCGGATGTGTTCGAGCACTTGCGACGACTTCGGGATGCGGTGGCCTCGTTTGACCTCATCATCCTCGATCCTCCAAAATTTGCTCCCACCGCCAAACACGCAGAAAAGGCATCGCGGGCCTACAAGGACATCAACCTCTGGGCATTCCGGTTGCTGGCTCCTGGAGGGCTGCTGCTCACCTGCTCCTGCTCGGCAGGCGTGGGGCCTGAGCTTTTTCGCAAGGTGATCGGCTCCGCCGCGTTGGATGCCGGAGTGGAGGGCCGCGTGATCAAGGTGCTGGGTCCGGCTCCAGACCACGCCGGGGCACTGTACTTTCCGGAAGGCGAATACCTCACGGGATTGTTGGTGCGCCGCACTTGACATCGCCCGTCCAATTCGTTTCAATCCAATGTTCGCACTTCATCTCCAACAGGGTTTCCATGTACAAAATTGTGATTCATGTCATTGAGATGTCTGGAGAGTGGGACATGCTCTGCCAAATGCTGCAGCGCACCGATTATGCCTATGGCATGGTGGTGGACAACCGCGCACAGAAACTGGAATTCACTGGGCTGGACCTAGAACTTTTCATCTCCTATCTCGTCATGCACCGCATCCGCTTTGAGGTGCAGGATTACGTCTGGCTCGAAAATCCCGATGACGAATCCGGACACGCCTGACCTCAGTCGCATTCAACTTGCACCCCTGCGGTGGGAGCACGATACTGGTCTGTTTGGTTTAACATTCGGATCACAACCTCACTATGATTCAAGAACTGCGAGAGTATTCGCAAAGCCTCCTCTTCAAGCTCCTCCTGCTCGTTGTTGCGGTCACCCTCGTGATCTCCTTTGGGGTCGGCTCCTTTTTCGGGGAGCGCAAGGAGGTGTTGGCCACTGTGAACGGTCAGGACGTTTTGCTCAAGGACTTCCAGCGGGCCTACCAGAATCAGATGGAAAACCTGCGCCGAACCTTTGGGGACAGCGCGGACAAGCTTGCGGAACAGCTTGGTCTCCGCAATCAGGTGCTTCAGCAGTTGGTGGATCAGGCCCTGCTGGTGCAGGCCGCAGAAAATCTGGGACTGCTGGTCACTGACCTTGAGTTGCAGGAGTACATCCGCCAGCAGCCGTATTTTCAGAAGGACGGACAGTTCGACTACGAAACCTACACCACCATCCTCAACCAGAACCGAATTCCTCTCAACGATTACGAGGACAGTTCCCGACACGATTTGCTGGTGCAGAAGCAACAGGTCCTGCTGGGTGCCGGACTGTTCGTGAGCGCTGCCGAGGTGGAACAAACCTACCTTGCCGAGTATGAGCAGGTGGAGGTGACGTATGTGTACTTTGATCCAAAGCAGTTCCTTGACAAGGTGGAAGTGCGTGCTGCGGAACTTGCCACGCACCACGAGGCCAACCCCAAAGATTTCCAGTCACAGGAACGCTTCAAGATCGAGTATGTTGTGCTGTCGCTCGACCAGTTCCGGGACCCTGCCAAAGTGAAGGAGCGCGAGGTGCGCCGCTACTTCGAGCGCAACCGCGAACAGTACACCACACCCCAGGAAGTGCATGCCCGGCACATCCTCTTCAAGGTTGAGTCTGATGCGACCGAGGACCAGATTGCCGAGCGCAAATCCGAACTCAACACCGTCCGTGAGCGTGTCGCCCAAGGTGAGTCCTTTGAGGAACTGGCCAAGGAATTGTCAGAAGACCTTTCAGCATCGCAGGGTGGTGATTTGGGCTGGTTCAAGCCCGGAGAGATGGTCCCGGCCTTTGAAACCACGGCGTTTTCCCTTGAACCCGGACAGCTCAGCGAGGTCACGACCTCACCCTTTGGGCTGCACCTCATTCTGGTGGAAGAACGCAAGGACGGTACCGAAAAGGACTTGGAGGACGTCCGGGCGGAGATCACGGAGCAGTTGGCGGACCGACGTGCCGAAAAGGTGCTGGAAGAGCTTTTGGAGCAGCACTCCAGTCTGGGCGCTGCACCTGTTCCCAGTGAGTTGGCCGCTGCCCACGGCGGCGAGTTCAAATCCACGGACTGGTTTGAGCGCAACTCCGTCATTGAGGGTGTTGGCTCCGCGTTCTCGCTGATTCCCGAGTTGCAGGGCAAGCAACCCGGAGTGTCTGGAGCCTGGAAACGCAACCCCATTCAGGGACATCTGTTCTACAAGTTGCTGGAACGCGAAGAACCCAAGCCGCTTTCGCTGTCCGAGTCCAAGGAGCAAGTGGAAGCTGCCGTGCGTTTGCAGAAAGCCTCCGTGCTGGCCAAGGAAACCGCGCAACAGGCGCTGGAGGGCATGAACTCCGAGACCGCGCTGGAGACACTGGCGAAGCAGCATGGACTGGAAGTGGAGACCGCCAAGTTCACTGCCGCCACGCGCCTCCTGCCGAAACTCGGAGAAAATCCGGAATTCCGAAAAACCGCCCTGCGGCTCAGCATCGAGCAGCCTTTTGCACTCAGCGAAACTGCGGAACGTGCCGACCTGATGCTCATCAAGGGCCGGACGCTTGACGCCGAGCAAGCCGCGACTCAGCGCAATCAAGTGCGGAGACGACTGGAGCAAACCCTGCACCAAGCCATGCTGGAACTACGCGTGAAGCGTCTCCGGAAGTCTGCAACGGTCGAGGTCATCAACCCGCTGTTCACGTTGCCTAGTGCCTCCTGAGCCATGTTCCGGAACCCCGGACTCTGGTTCGTCACGACTTTCCTGCTGGCCCCTGCCGTGCTCTGGGGTCAGGGATTTTTGGGCTTTCTTGAAGCCACGGCCCCACCACCACCAAAAACCTACGCCGAGTTCGAACGCGACACCGCAAAAGCAGGTGAAATCGTGACACTCACCATCCACGTCTTTCCGGCGACAGGATGGTACCTCTACTCGATTTCGGTGTCGCCTGCAGACGGCCCGGAACCCACACGGATCGTTACATCAACAGTCTCGCATTTCGCCGTTGGTGTGTTGCAGGAAACGCAACCGGAGTGGGTTGAGGACGAAGCGTTTGGAATGAAACTTCCCGTTCACCGGAAACCCTTTGTGCTGACTCAAGGTTTCAGAATTACGGAAGGGACCAAGTCCGGAGTGCAGGATTGGAAAGGGGAACTGCACTTTCAGTCGTGCAACCAGCGCATTTGCGCGCCGTTGCAGCGGCTGGCTCTCACGGCACCCTTGGAGGTGGATCGGGATTTGGACGATCTCCCCCTGAAGTGTTGTTCCTCTGAAAATCTGGAAAAATAACTGTAAACTGGGGAAACCCACCGGAAAACGTTTGCAAAATCCCAACCCTTGACAGGGTGTGAATTTTGCTGAACGAAAACCGTTTCCAGACGATTTTCCGTGTCCAGGCAGAGCCAATCGCCACAGGCGTGTGCCCCTCTGCGGTCATGGCCATGTGGCGGTTCCAGAGCCACCGTTGCATCCGGTGCCGTGCATGTAAAGAATGCAGCACTGCCCCTTGGGGCAGGAGAGGTCAGCAGAAGTTTGGTAGTGGAATTTGATGCCCCTCGATTTCGGCTAAGGGCATGGCTCAAAGCGGGTAGAATTTTTCGTTGCGACGGGCCAATTCCCGGAGCTGCACGGTGGGCTGGTTGAGAGCAAGTTGCTCGCTGTACTGCTCTCCCTTGCCGACGAGCATGTTGGCTCCAACCTGATCCGCCCAGCGGAAAATTCCTCCCCGGAAGGGCGGGAATCCCAGCCCATACACCAATGACATGTCCACCTCGGCGGGGGATTCGACAATGCCGTCCTCGAGGCAACGGGAGCTTTCCATCAGCATCGGCAGCATCATGCGGTCCACAATCTCATTGTCCGGCACTTCCCGGTCCACGGAGGCAGCCCAACCTTGCAGCAGGGCATCCGCTTCAGGATCACGAACCTTCTTGCGCCTGCCCCTTGCATCGGTGGAGTGGAGGTAGAAACCCTTGTCGTTTTTCTGTCCGTAGCGGTCATTCTCATAGAACAAGTCGGTGATGGTTGCACCGTCTGGTTTCATGCGATCCGCATAACCCACCGCCATGACGTGTTCCGCATGCCGGGAGGTGTCGATCCCCACGACATCGAGCAGAAACGCCGGACCCATCGGCCAGCCGAATTTCTCCATCACCTTGTCAATACGCTGAAAATCCACGCCGTCCTTGAGCAGTCCGTTGAATCCTGCAAAGTACGGGAAGAGGACCCGGTTGACAAGGAAACCGGGGCAGTCGTTGACGACAACCGGGCTTTTGCCCATTGCGCTGGCATAGGCAACGGTGGTCGCAATGGTTTCTTCGCTGGAATCCTTCCCCCGGATCACCTCCACAAGCGGCATGCGGTGGACGGGGTTGAAGAAGTGCATCCCGCAGAACCGCTCCGGATTCTGGATGCTTTCGGCAAGTCGGTTGATGGAGATGGTCGAGGTGTTGGACGCAATCACGGCATCCTCCCGGACCATTGCCTGAAGTTCTCCGTACACCAAGCGCTTCACGTCCTCGCGTTCAACAACCGCCTCAATCACGATGTCGGCGTCCCGGAGGGCGTCGTAGCTCAGGGTGGGCAAAATTTGGGTGAGTGTTGCAGCCATCCTCTCTGGGGTCAGGCGGCCCCGCTCGATGTCTTTGGTGAGGATCTTTGAGGCTTCCCGAAGCCCAAGGTCCAGCTGGGACTGGGCGATGTCCTTCATTGCAATGGGAATCCCCTTGTACGCGGATTGGTAGGCAATGCCCCCGCCCATGATGCCTGCACCCAAAACAGCGGCTTGCTCGAAGGGACGGGCCTGCTTGCGGGCCTGCTTCGCCTTCTTCTTGAGCAGTTGATCTCCAAGGAAGATTCCAATGAGCGCAGCTGCCTGTTGCGTTTTCGCCAGTTCGGCAAAACCCTCGGCTTCAATTTCCAAGGCCTGTTCCAAGGGCAACGGGGCCGAGACCTGCACGACTCCAACGATGGTCAGCGGCGCAGGGTAGTTCTTTCCGGCTTTTTGGGCAATGAGACCACGGGCGCTTTCAAAGGCCATCAGTGCCTCGTTCTGATTGAGCTTGAGCGGTCCCCGAAGTTCGTCCCGCTTCGCTTGCCAGTTCAACTCTCCGGCAGCCGCACGACGCAGCAGGGTGAGGGCAGAATCCCTTAGGGTGTCCGGTTCGGAAACTGCGTCCACCGCTCCGGATTTGAGTGCGGCTTCGGCGGATTGGTTATTGCCGATTGCCATCCACTCCAGTGCGTTGTCCACTCCAAGCAGTCGTGGGAGCCGGGAGGTTCCGCCAAATCCAGGGAGGATGCCAAGCTTGACTTCCGGCTGCCCCACCTTCGCCTTGGTCGAAACCACCCGGTAGGTGCAGGCAAGACACATCTCGAATCCCCCGCCCAGCGCATAGCCGTTGATTGCACAGACACTGGGAAATTCAAGGTTTTCCAAATCAAGAAAGATTTTTTGGGCTTCCCGGACTCCTGCGGAAATTTCCTCCTGGGATACCTTGAAATTTGCCATGAATTCGTTGATGTCCGCCCCCACGATGAAGACATCCTTGGCACTGGTCACCAACAACCCCCGGATGTTGGATTGCTGCTGGAGCAGGGAGACCACCTCACGGAACTCTTCGGTGGTGGCACGGTTGAACTTGTTGATGGATTCGCCTTGGAGGTCAAAAGTGAGTTCCACCAGCCCGTCTTCCAGAGAGCGGCAACGCAGGGAATTTCCTTCAAAATTCATGGGGATTCTGCAAAGGAGTTTAGAGTTGGGTTTTGATGCTATATCGCTCCTCACCCACCAAAAGCGGTTCCTCCTCTTCCACTGAAAAAGGGTTGGGAGTGAGGGCAAGTTAGAGGTTAAATGCTAAAACACGATGTCGAGTGGATCATAGTTGCGACGCTTGGCGGCGGCCATCAAGCCCTCGTACTGTGGAATCACGGCTTCCACAAAAAACTGCGTGGTGATCAGCTTGTTTTCATAGAACTGCGCCTGTGGGTTCTCCTTGAGAAATTCGGGGGTTTCGAGATCGCCGATGCCGTGTTCACGCTTGAGTGCTTCCAGACGGTCATGGGCCACCACCGCCTGCTGGAGCAGCAACCATCCTGCCGTGACCGAGGAGCAGAACATCAGGAAGGGGGTGGCATGCAGGGCGACCCCTTCAATTCCACGAATTTGCATGACCTCCTGTGCGCCCAGCGCGAGGTCAGAGAGCGTCTCGCAGTAGCCCTCGAAGACCCTGCCAAGGGCGGCAAGCCGGGGATGCTCGCCGAGGGAGGGCAGGAACTCCCCAATCTGCTGAAGCAGGGCGACGAACAGGGCTCCCTGGTTTTTGGCCATTTTCCGTCCAACAAGATCCAGCGCCTGAATATCGGTGGTTCCCTCGTAGATTGGTGCCACCCGGAGGTCCCGGTAGAACTGCTCCATTGGAAAATCCTTGGTGTATCCAACCCCTCCGAGCACCTGGATGCCAGTCTGCACCACCTCCAGTCCAACCTCTGTGCACCAACCCTTGCACATGGGCGTGAGCAGGTCCACCAGGTTCTGCTTGGCACTCCGGACCTCCAAGTCCTCCGTGGTGGCAATCTCGTCCAGCAGGAAGGTCGCTTTGAACATGAGGGCGCGCATGGCCTCCACCCGAGCCCGCATCTGCAGGAGGTTGAACCGCACTGCAGGGTGTTCGATGATGGGGACCCGTGGAGTGTCCGGATCACGGGATTTGGTGATATGCGGTCCCTGCACGCGCTCCTTGGCGTAGGCAGTGGCGTTTTGTGCCGCGAGGCTGCCGATGCCAAGTCCGATGGTTGCCGTGCCAATCCGGGCCTCGTTCATCATCTGGAACATGCAGGGCATCCCCTGACCCTCCCCACCCAGGGGCCAGCCGATGCAGCCGTCGTTTTCTCCAAACTTGACCACGCAGGTTGGGCTGCCATGGAGCCCCATCTTGCTCTCAATTGAGGGCACATCGACATCGTTGGAATCCCCAAGACTGCCGTTGTCATTCACATGCACCCGTGGGACCGCAAACAGGGTCAGCCCCTTGGTGCCCGCCGGTGCTCCCTCAACACGGGCCAGCACCGCGTGGATGGTGTTTTCCACAAGGTCCGCATCGCCATTGGAAATCCAGCACTTGGTCCCCTTGATGTGGTAGCTGCCGTCTCCTGTGGGGACTGCCGAGGTGATGGACGCGCCAACGTCAGATCCTGCGTGGGGTTCGCTCAGGCACATGGTGCCGTTGAAACGTCCACTGAGCAGGTGGGGAACGTAGCGGTCCTTGAGGTCCTGAGCCCCGAAGGAGAGGATCAGCCGTGCAGCACCGGAGGTGAGTGCAAAAAAAGAAGTGAGCGCCTGACTCCCGGCAACCGTGGCCTCGCGGACCGCCAGTCCCAGTGTGACGGGTGCGCCCTGTCCGCCGTACTCTGGATCGCTTGTCAATGACCCCCAGCCCAACTCGTAAGATTGTTGGTACGGGGCCGTCAGACATTTCGGCATCCGCACCCGGCCATCCTCCACACGGCAGCCCTCCCGGTCCGTTGCCTTGCGGGTCGGAAAAAGAACCTCTCCAGAAAACTTTTCGCTCTCCTGGAGCATCAGGTCCAGCGTGTCCGCGTCAAAGGATTCAAAGCGGGAATGCTGGCTGAGTTGCTCTGCGTGCAACCACTCCCTGACCACAAAGCGGATGTCTTGAGAATCGATTGCGAAGTCGGTGCTGCCCATGTGACTGTGTTGGTGAAGGGTTGCTGGGTTTCCTTCCCAGCAGTTTAGCAGGACGGGGCCGTGCAATGCACGTCTAATTCATGGAGGGCTGTGCGGGTGGATTTTCTGATTGGTTTAATCGAATTGGATAGAGGTTTAGCGAAGAGGCAAAGTAAATAGTGCCTTACTGCCCCCGGATTTTCTTGACCTGTCCGCCTGTGACGGTGACATAGAGGTGGGTTCCATCTGTGACGACACCCCGCAAGCCACCCAGTCCGCTCTTGACGGTCGAGGTCGCTCCGCTTGCGATGGTGTAGCGCTTTAGGGTACTACCTGTCCGCAGAGTGTTTCTGCGAAGCTTGCAGCACCCGGATCAGAATCTTATCCGCGTGACAAAATCCTCGGCCAGCGAGTTGCCCTGCTGATCCGTCAGGGTGGGGCTGGCCTTGACGCGGATCTCATGCGTCGAGCAGCAGTTTGGCTCCTGCCCGAAATCGAACACCCAGGTCTTGTTGAACACTTTGCCCCCGGCCGTGAAGTTGGTGCCCAGCGTTGTAGGTGCTGCGTTGAGCTGGTAGCAGTTGGACTCTCCTTCCCGGTGGTACTGCACGTCAAAGTTGGTGCAGGACTCGGTTCCGGACCAACTGGTGCTGTCCCCTGTCTTTCCAATCGTCACCGGTTCGCTGAAAGTGACAAACACTTTCTTTGCCCGCGAGCGGCTGACGTAATTGGATGATCCCGTTTCCGGATTCCCGGAGGGTCCGATCCGCACCACTCGCGGTTTTCCATCCGAAGATGGAGGAGTTAATGCCCCCTGAGGTTCTCCATAAACCGTTTGGTTATCGAATGACATCACAAACTCGGAAACCGGGTATCCGGCACTGTTGTTGATGGTGGGGACTGTGATGGAGTGGAGCGTCCAGTTCTGTCCATCTGTGGAGACCACGGCTGTTCTGTTATCCCACGCAATGAAGTGGCCATTCCCGAACTTGATATCCACAAGTTCGGGTTTGATGACATTGTATCCCCCGTTGCCTACCTGCTCAAAGAAGACGACGATCTTGTTATTCGTGACGTTGTCAACCGTGGCGTTGTCACTGCTGGAGGCAACCGTGACGTTGTCACTGCTGGAGGCAAAGGATACAACAGTCCAGTTCTCTCCGTTGGTGGAGTGATAGAAAATACTTTCCTTTGAACCACCACACTCCGGCCAATGGCCTGAACCGTAATGAGGCCAACTCCAGTAGCAGTAGTTGTAGTTTGCTACCGAAACGAGGGCGACAAACACTCCGTTGCCAAAAGCAACATTCTCAAGCCCCTCCCCATCCTGTGATTCTTCAGCTTCCAAGGGCACCACTTCCCAGTCAATGCCGTCAGTGGAACGGATCGCCATGTCGCTATCGTAGGAATAGAATTTCCCGCCTAAGAAGCTGATATTATTTGGTGCAATAGGCTGCCATCCCGTTGCACTTAAGATCTCAACTCCACGGTTCCCCGTGGTCCAGTCCGATCCGTTGTCTGAAACCAGCGTCTGCATCAGGTCTGGCTCAAGTACCTGGGTGTTCCCGTAACCCTCAACGTACTTATAGACCCTTTGTTGCGGACGTGAGGAGATCAGCACATAACGCCGGTTTCCATAGGCGAGGTGGGTGACCGGGGCCTTCAGGACAACCTTGGGAATCAAGCTATATTGTGTCCATGAAAACCCGTCTTGCGAGGCGGCAATCACGACAGCATCACCTTCCTGATGCTTGACTTCGTTCCCCGTTGCCATCAGGTACTCGCGCTTCCCAAAGACATACGGCCCTTGCTGCAAGCGCTCTTGCGTCTGGTAGCGGATGTTGACCTTGACATTGTCGTTGCCTGCGGCCCAGTTGACGCCTCCGTCGTTGGAGACGAGGGTCATCATGCGAGCAGGTGATTCACACTCCGGCCAGTTGCCATGATAACCATAAGTGGAACTGTAGCAGTAGCCGTAGGTTTTTTCTTGACTGCCGACGAGCAGGAGCTTGGAACCACCTGTGATGAGTTGTGGGTCTCCGTACAAGGGGCGTGTGGAATTGTCAATTGTTGAAAGCTTGCTCCATGTGCTGCCGTTGGTGGATGAGATAATGGTCCACCCCAGCGAGGATTTGCCCACGGCAACGTAGCGGCTGTTGGACGAATCGTACACCACCGATTCTGGGGAGGGGATCCAATTTTCGCTACTGCCGTTGTCGTGAAATCCGTCGATGCTGACATTGTCGTTACCTGCGGCCCAGTTGACGCCTCCGTCGTTGGAGACGAGGGTCATCATGCGAGCAGGTGATCCACACTCCGGCCAGTTGCCATGATAACCATAAGTGGAA
>PBTB01000062.1 GCA_002726945.1 Deltaproteobacteria bacterium
ACGGCAGCCATACACGGTCAGGTCGCTCCTCTTCGCTGTTGTACCTAAACAACACTTAATCGGGTGACTACCCAAAACCTGTCAAGAGAATATTTTCAACCTTTCATTGGCGCTTTGTGGAGAGTTGAGGGGGTTCGCTCTTCTTGAGTTTGGGATTCTTGGGATTGGTTTAAGGCGCAAATCCTCTGAGAAGGACCTCGACATGGCTTTGGACTCCTCCGGAAAACTTCAAAGAGGGCCGCAGCGCGCGCAGGTCTCCGTACCGCCTTTAGTAGTCCGAATGTTCCGGATGCCTCCGTCGATAAAGACCCATGCTGTTCAACTCGGGAGCATGTGTTGAAAAACTACAACCAGCAGGACCTGGGTATCTGAAGGGAGTTTTAAACCAGGAAGTGGCTCCTAACAGCATTGATTGTGTCCTGTGTGACACCAATCTCTGACAGATAGCCCAGCACTCCACCCCAACGTGCATCGATCCCGTTGAGAAAGTCATGCATGGCCGTGTCCGGCACGCCAGCGTGGTACATCATGGTCTGTCGGTCCATGCCTTCGGGCAGCCCCACATGGGTTTCAATGAAGTCTGCCTGGCGAGGCACATCGCGGTTGGTAAGGATGTAATCGGCTTCGATGAGACGACGGTCAACGCCGAGCACGCTCAGGAGGAATGCGGTCGATACGCCTGTGCGGTCTTTACCGGCAGTGCAATGCAGGACGATGGGATGCTGATCATCGTTCGCGAAAATTTCGAACATGCGTAACCAGGTTTCAGGTCCAAACTCGAGATAAGCCAAGTAGTGTTTGCCGGAAATTCCAGTATCTCCGACAAGGTGACTAAGCTTGGCGGAACCGCCTTCAGGAATGACAGGGATGTGATGATAGATTGCACCTATCGTCTCCAAAGGGCCGCGGCCCTGCTCGTTGATTTCGTCCTGTTTTCGAAGATCGACCTGGGTGCGGATGCCGAGCTTACGCAATCTGTTTAAGTCGGATGGGGTCATGCGGTCCTGACGTCCCGCCCGGAAGTACTTGCCCCAACGCACCGTCTTGCCATTGCTGGTGGGATATCCGCCAACATCGCGAAAATTGAAGCACCCATCGAATGGAATGTGGCGGTCTGCGTAGTCCTCGATCATCTCTCCCCCCGATTCAGCAAAAGCAACAGTAATATGGATAAAGGCCGCACAGATACTGTATCACGCTTGACGGCCCGGATCTAGTGAGACCACGACATTATCTGGTACTGTGTCGAACCGGGCAGTCCACTGGCGAAGAGCGCTCAAATGCCTCGGCGGACTCTCCGGTGCGAAGCCTCAGAGACCCAGCAGTGGCAGGCCGTTGGCGAGGATCGTCTGCTGCTGAAGCTTCGCCAGGCCCGACTCTGCCAGGTATGCCAGCACCTTCGAATGGTCCATGAGCGAATAGTCACTGCCGAGTAGGATCTTTTCGACGCCGACGAGCCTCGCAACAACCGGGTCCTCCTCTGGCCCGTACAGGGAGGGCGATGCAGCGGTGTCGAAGTAGACGTTCTCCAGTGCCTCGGCCACTCTGGCCCTGCCCACATGCAAACGCAGGGATGCACGTGCCTTCCGTCAGACACGTCTCCGCATGCGGATGCGGATGCGGGATCTTTCCGGGAGTTCAGGATGGAGAGGAGTGGGATTCTTGAAGCGATGACGCTCGTGTCCCCTGTCGGAATGGGCAGGTCCATGATGCAGGCGCACCAGAGTGATTGGGTGAAAGTTTCACTTTTATTGCACCCCTTTGCCTCTCTGGGGTGGAAATTCTGCTTGAAGATGCCTCCAGAGTACGCATAGGTTGATTAGCTCTGGATTGGGAGGAAATGGGGTGCGAATCCCCTGCTGTCGCGCAACTGTGATGCGGAGTGCGCTCCGACAAGCCAGGCCATCCCTTCAGCACCAACCATCCTCGCGCCAAGGAAAACGGCTTGCCTGCCACCTTCATCTGTCGATTCCCATGCGACTCCTGTGGTCGTTGGCTTCCGGATTCCGGGGGGGCGTACTGCTCTTGCTGCTGCCTCTGAAAGCGATTCCACATGGAAGGCAGCGAGTGGCTACGTCTGGAATGGGTGTTGGTGTTGATGCTGGTGTTGGATGAACTGTTTGGAGATCC
This sequence comes from Deltaproteobacteria bacterium, assembly GCA_002726945.1. GTDB lineage: Bacteria > SAR324 > SAR324 > SAR324 > NAC60-12 > UBA8110. The sequence goes on from PBTB01000062.1 coordinate 2,131, forward strand.
CGAATATCGTTGGCATCCCGTGCGGCTGCTGGGATACATTGTGTCCAAAGCGGAAGCGTTGCTCTGGGATCTAGGCTGGAACGGGCAAGGCGGTGGCATCCTCTTGCTGACCGTGATGATCGGCGTGACCGTGGGAGCATCAACGCTGCTACTGGTCTTGGGATCGCTTGTAGGTGAGTTGCTCGAACTGATGATGTTGCTCTTCCTCGGCTGGAGTTTGCTGGCGCTGAAGGATTTGCTTGTCCACGCAAAGCACGTGGGAATTGCGCTGGAACAAGCCGATCTTCCGGAAGCCAGGCGGCAGGTGAGTCGGTTGGTTGGGCGCAACACGGAACACATGAATCTGCACGCCTGCGGACGCGCCGCCGTGGAGAGCATGAGCGAGAACCTCAGCGATGGCGTGATTGCACCGCTGTTCTGGTTTGCAGTCGCCGGAATTCCGGGCATGGCGGTCTTCAAGGCTGTGAGTACGCTGGATTCGATGGTGGGCTACCGCAACGAACACTACCGCAAGTTTGGCTGGGCCAGTGCCCGTTTGGATGATTGGCTCTGCTGGATTCCGGCCCGGCTGACGTTTCTGCTGATTGTCGTCTCGGCAGCAATGTCCGGAGGTTCGGCAAGCGCGGCGTGGCGCGTGGGTTTGCGGGATTGCCACAAACTCCCCAGTCCGAATGCCGGTTGGTCGGAAGCCACAGCGGCGGGAGCATTGGGTCTCCGGCTCTGTGGGCCAATCTGGCGCAAAGGGAAATTGGCGAGTGACTTTTGGCTTGGTGATCCGGATGCACGGGCTGAGGTGACAAATGCCGACCTCCAGCGCATGAACCGCTTGGCGCGAATGGCAACGTGGCTGTTTTCTGGAAGTCTGGTGATCGTGTTTGCGCTGGGCTGGATTCCAGTGGGGTGGCTCTCGTGAAGGTGCTGATCACAGGCGGGGTCAAAAGCGGCAAGTCGCGTTTCGCCGAGCAACGCACACTGGAACTCACAGGTGGCGAAACGCCGATTTATCTGGCAACGACCGAGCTTCTGGACGGGGGGATGCACGAACGCATTGCTGTCCATCGCCAACGACGAGGCAAGCAGTTCAGGACCATCGAGGAGTCGCTGCACCTGAGCGATGCCCTAAGCATCCCTCCCATCCCCCCTTTGGTGAAGGGAGACCTTCAGGAATCGCATGCTCCGGTACTCGTCGAGTGCCTGACGATGTGGCTCAACAACTGGCTGCACCATCAACTTTTGGAAGCTGAAGCTTTTGCCGAAATCGAACGGTTACTGGCCGGACCCAACGATCTGGTGCTGGTGCTGAACGAGGTGGGGCAGGGCATTCTTCCGGAGAATGAGTTGGCCCGGCGCTTCGCCGACCTTTCCGGACGTCTCGGCCAGCAACTCGGTGCAGTCTGCGACGAGGTCTGGTGGTGTGTGGCCGGACATCCGCTGCGAATCAAATAACTGAAAGGAGATGTAGTGAACAAATGGGGAATCATGGTCTGTGGTCACGGCAGTCGTGACGAGCGGGCGGTGGAGGAATTTCAGGCAGTGGCACGGGGGCTGCGTGAGCGGATGCCCGAACACGAGACGGAGTGGGGTTTTCTGGAGTTCGCCACGCCGATCATTCGGGACGGACTGGACGCCTTGCGGACCAAGGGTTTCCGCAAGGTGCTGGCGGTGCCGGGAATGCTGTTCGCGGCAGGACATGCGAAAAATGACATTCCGTCCGTGCTGAACACCTACCAGACCCAGCATCCGGGCATGGACATCCGTTATGGGCGCGAATTGGGGATTGACCTCAAATTGATCCGTGCTGCCGGAGAACGAGTGGAGGTTGCAATCACTGAAGCCGGAGATCACATTTCCCGGCATGAAACGTTGTTGGTTGTGGTGGGGCGGGGCGCCTCCGATCCAGACGCGAACTCGAATGTCGCCAAAGTGACGCGCCTGCTCTGGGAGGGTCTCGGCTTCGGTTGGGGCGAAACCGCATATTCCGGTGTCACCTTCCCGCTCGTGGAACCCGCACTGGAGCGGGTGGTACGGCTGGGATTCAAGCGGATCGTCGTTTTCCCGTATTTTCTCTTCACTGGAATTCTCGTGCAGCGCATCTACGACCACACCGGTCTGGTGGCGGCGCGGCATCCGGAGGTCGAGTTCGTCAAGGCACCCTACCTCAACGACCATCCGCTTGTGTTGGATGCGTTTCGGGATCGGGTGCAGGAGATTCTGGAGGGGCAGAATCTGATGAACTGCCAGATGTGCAAATACCGTGAGCAGGTGCTGGGCTTCGAGGCCGAGGTTGGCCTGCCGCAGGAAAGCCACCATCACCATGTCGAGGGGATCGGCACCGGAGATTCCAGACATCACCACTCGCATGACCACCACCACGGTCATCATCCGTACCCCCACGCGGATCATCCGCTTGGCCCGGTGACCCTCAAGAAACTCGAAGGGCAGGTTTGAGCTTTGCGTACCTGAAGCAGCCGGACGCGATTTACCGCGAGTCCTTTGCAACCATCCGGAAGGAGGTGGATTTCTCCGGCTGTCCGGAGCAAATTGCGAAGGTGGCCGTGCGGCTCATGCACTCATGCGGGATGACCGATCTGCTGGACGAACTCGTCTGGCATCCCCAGGTGGTGGAATCCGGATGTGACGCACTGCAACGCGGGGCACCGGTGCTGTGCGATGTCCGGATGGTTGTGGAGGGTGTCATGCGGGAGCGGCTACCCGCGCAGAATGCGGTGCGCTGCTGGATTGACGATCCCGGAGTGCGTGAGGAAGCGAAGTCTCGAAATTGCACACGGGCGCTGGTCGCCACGGAACGTTGGCTTCCGGAACTCGCAGGAGCCGTGGTGGTGATCGGCAATGCACCCACGGCGTTGTTTCATTTGCTTGAAGGCATCGCGGAAGGCTGGCCGGAACCGGCGGCGATCCTCGCGTTTCCAGTGGGATTCGTCGGGGCGGCAGAATCGAAAGTTGCGGTTGCGGAATTTGCCCGAGTTCCGTTCATCACCCTGCACGGACGTCGCGGGGGTAGCGCAATGGCGGCGGCGGCGGTCAATGCCTTGGCGATAATGGGAGCGCCAACATGAACACACCTTGGTTGACGGTGGTGGGCATCGGCGAGGATGGCTGGCCCGGATTGGGCGTAGCGGCGCGTTCGTGTCTGGAGCAGGCTCGCACGATTTACGGAGGACCACGCCACTTGGCAATGCTACCGGATGCCGTTGCCGCCCAGCGCGAAACTTGGGCGCAGCGCATGGGAGACGATTTCCCGAAAATCCGGGCAGCGGGCGAGGGTACGGTGGTCCTCGCCACGGGGGATCCGCTCTGCTACGGCGTTGGCGCAAAGCTCCTGCGCGAAGGCTTTGACTGCGAAGAAATTCGTTTTTTTCCTGCTCCATCCGCCTATTCGCTGGCCTGTGCGAGATTGGGGTGGTCATTACCGGAGGTTGAAACGCTGACCGTTCATGGGCGTCCGCTGGAGGCGTTGCACCCGCATGTTCAGCCCGGAGCCAAGCTGGTGGTGCTGAGTTGGGATGGTCGCAGTCCAAAGGCGATTGCGGGATTGCTCGTCCAGCGTGGATTTGGGGCAAGCCGCCTCACCGTACTGGAGAACATGGGCGGGGAGCGTGAACATCGCATTGAGGGAGTTGCGTCCAACTGGAGTTGCCCGGAAGGTGCTGTGCTGAACGTGGTTGCCGTCGAGTGCATCGCAGACGAAAACGCCCAAGTGCTGCCGAGAGTTCCGGGGCTTTCGGACGACGCCTTCACCCATGATGGGCAACTCACCAAGCGTGAAGTTCGGACACTTACGCTGGCACGGCTGTTGCCAATTCCGGGGCAGTTGCTCTGGGATGTGGGAGCGGGCTGCGGCTCTGTGGCGATTGAGTGGTTGCGCAGCGACTCCCGTTGTCACGCCACTGCCATTGAGCGCAAACCAGAGCGTATTGCCCTGATTGAACAAAACGCGACCCAACTTGGAGTGCCTCGGTTGCAGACCATCAAGGGCATTGCGCCGCAAGCCCTCTCCGGTTTAAAGTCTCCGGATGCTGTGTTCATTGGCGGAGGACTGACAACACCAGGCATGCTGGAAGCTTGTTGGGAACACCTGCATCCGGGAGGACGACTGGTAGCGAACGCGGTGACTTTGGAGGGGGAACAGGTGTTGCTGAAATGGCAGACTGCGAACGGAGGCGATTTGACTAGGATCGACATTGCTCATGCAGCGCCCATCGGTGCGTTTCAGGGCTGGTGTCCCCTGCGCCCCGTCACCCAACTTGTAGCAGTGAGATGAGACTCACCTCCTTACTCTACTGCCCTCTGTGGTGAATCAAACTTCCGGAGTGCTGTACGGCCTCGGAGTGGGTCCGGGGGATCCGGAACTGCTCACCCTCAAGGCGGTGCGTCTGCTCAACGAATGCGCGGTGGTGGCGTACCCGGCTCCGGAGACCGGTGCCGGCTTGGCGTGGGAAATCGCCAAGCCGCACCTGAGTGCCAGCCCGGAGGTGTTGCCCTTGCGCTTGCCGATTTCGGTGGATCCGTTTCCGGCGCAGCAGGCGTATGACGATGCCGCGGAGAGCTTGGCGACCCGACTAACCTCCGGGAAATCAGTCGCCGTGCTGTGCGAGGGCGATCCACTGTTTTACGGTTCGTTCATGTATTTGCTGGAACGGCTGTCCGGAAAATTCCGGATTGAGGTGGTCCCCGGAGTTTCCTCGCCGATGGCCTGTGCCGCCGCGCTTGGATGGCCGCTGGTTGCGCACAACGAACTCCTCACTGTGCTGCCCGGCCCACTTCCGGAAGCGGAATTGGAGTCGCGTCTGCAAGCACCGGGTGTGTTTGTGCTAATGAAGGTGGGTCGGCATTTCACGAAGTTGCGAGACCTGTTGAACCGTTGCGATTTGGCAGACGATGCCTGTTATGTGGAACACGCCACCCGTCCGGATCAACGGGTGTTGCCGTTGGACGAGGTTGATCCGGAAACCGTGCCGTACTTTTCCATGATTTTGGCGCGCCGTGCCTAAACCTGCCGTCATCTGCCTCACCGCCGGAGCAGTGCCCGTGGCCCAGCGCGTGGTGACATTGCTGGACGGCACCCTGCACGGCAAGGCGGATCGGGTGCTGGAAGCCGAGGTCCCCTTCACAGAAACCGTGGCGCACCTCGCCGAGCTTTTCCGGGAGGGGACACCGATCATCGGGGTGTGCGCAGCGGGCATTTTGATTCGAGCCGTAGCCCCGGAGCTCAAGGACAAGCGCACTGAACCGCCAGTGCTGGCCGTTGCAGAGAATGGCAGTTCCGTGGTTCCGTTGCTGGGGGGGCACCATCAGGCGAATGCTCTGGCGCAGCAGATCACGCAGGCACTGGGTGGCGCTCCCGCTGTGACAACTTCCGGTGATGTGCGCTTCGGCATTGCCCTCGACGAGCCACCGGACGGTCTCACACTCGCAAATCCGGAACACGCCAAGACGTTCATGGCGGAACTGCTGAATGGTGCGACCCTCACGATGGAGGGGCGGCATCCGTGGTTCCGGGAGAGCCGATTGCCGCGCCATCCGCACGGGCGCTTGCGCATTTCGGTATCCGAACGATGCTGGTCGGGAAGCACGAGTCACCTCGTCTATCACCCCCGGACTTTGGCGCTTGGGGTGGGGTGTGAACGGGGCTGCGATCCCGATGAATTGTGGACGCTGGTGGATGAAACGCTGCGTTGGTACCACCTTGCGCCAGAAAGCGTGGCAGGAGTGTTTTCGCTGGAGGTCAAGTGCGACGAGCAGGCGGTGTTGTCCCTCGGACTGCGGCTGAACTGCCCGGTGCGGTTTTTTGATGCGGCGACCTTGGAGGAGCAAAAAGCACGGCTGCTGACCCCCTCCCAGGTGGTGTTCCGGGAGGTGGGCTGCCATGGGGTCGCGGAGGGTGCGGCGCTGGCGGTGGTCGGGGCACTCGGAATGTTGTGGGTGTCCAAGGTGCGCTCCGAGCGGGCGACCTGTGCTATCGCGGCGGCCCCGGAACCGTTTGAGGCCGAAGCCTTTGGGGTGGGACCGGGGCAGTTGTTCATCGTCGGGCTTGGCCCTGGCACCGCGGAGTGGCGCACACCGGAAGCGCGAAAGGTGCTGGAAGCGGCCAGCGACTGGGTGGGATACGGACTCTACCTTGATCTGGCGGCAGACCTGCAACGTGATCAAAAGCAGCACCGCTTTGCCTTGGGGGAGGAAACCGAGCGGGTGCGCTACGCCCTGAACCTCGCTGCCGAGGGACGCACTGTGGCACTGATCTCATCCGGCGACCCTGGAATTTACGCAATGGCGACGCTGGTATTTGAACTGCTGGAGCGGGAAACGCAACCGGAGTGGGCGCAGGTGGTGGTGTCCGTGGTGCCCGGAATCTCCGCGATGCAAGCCGCCGCCGCCCGCATCGGTGCACCACTCGGCCACGATTTCTGTACGATTTCGCTCTCGGATTTGCTGACTCCGACCTCGGTGATTGAGCAACGGCTGCATGCCGCGGCACAGGGCGATTTCGTGATCGCGCTCTACAACCCGGTCTCCCGGAAACGGGTGGCCCTGCTGGTGACGGCACGAGACATCCTGCGGCATCACCGTCCTCCAGAAACCCCGGTCGTGCTGGCCCGCAACCTTGGTCGCCCGGACGAAACCCTGCGCGTCATCTCGCTGGAGGAACTGCGTCCGGAACTCATCGACATGCTCACCGTGGTGCTGATCGGCTCCAGCCAGACGCGGCATCTGCCCTCGCCCGACGGGGCCGGATGGGTTTACACGCCACGGGGCTATGCCAGCAAGTCTGCAAGCTGAAGCGGGTGCAATTCATTCCTCACGGTAATCCCCAAAGCCCGGCCCGCACACAGCGCAACACGCCGTAAGAATACTTCTCGTTCAGTGACTCAAACATAGGTTTGAGGGCGTTTTGCGATTCTTCGGGAAGGTCGGTGAACTCCTTCCGGATCCGCTCAAATTCAGAGCTTTCCAACGGCAACACATCCTCCGGAGTGAGCTTTCCCTCAGCAATCGCTTGGGCGAGATGGCCGTAAATCGTCGTTTCCTGCAAGCCCCGCTCTTCGGCGATCTGTTCCGGAGCAAGCCCTTGCATGCACAAATCAAACGTCTGTTGCACCGTTTCTGAAATTTCATCAACCTCCGCAAATTCCGCAGCAGCCGGGCGTTCTCGTCTTTCCGGAGCGTCTGGCAGTTCCGGGGTCATTGAGCGATCAGCAAAGGGGCGCAGCAATGCAAGAAAATCCTCGCCATAGCGTTTGAGTTTGCTCGTGCCCACGCCAAGAACTTGCGCCAATTCCGCCAAGGTTTCGGGACACCGCTGCACCATTTCCACCAGCGTTTTGTCGTGAAAAATGGCGTAAGGTGGAACGCTTTGCTTCTTCGCCAACGACATGCGGAGTTTCCGCAATGCATCCCACAACGCTTTCAACGCCGGGTCTTCAAACACAACCGGTGCGCCTGTGTGCTTGGGTTTGCGGGATTTTCGAGGAGGTTCTGGATCGTGCCGGAGCGCGACCGTGCGCTTCCCCCGCATGACCTCCCAACTGTTTGGGTTCAAACCGAAACTGCCGTGTTCCGGATCAACGTCAAAAAGCCCTGCAGCCATCAACTGACGAAACACGGAATGCCACTCCTTTTCCGGAAGCTCAGTGCCGACTCCAAAAGTCTTGATACGGTCGTGGCCAAATTGCTGCACCTTTGGAGTTGGAACTCCCCGCAGCACATCAACCAAGTGCCCTCCTCCAAAACGTTCGCCGGTGCGAGCAATCACGGAAAGTGCTTTTTGCGCGGCAATCGTGCCGTCCCAGCTTGCAACGGGCTGCAAGCAGGTGTCGCAATTACCGCACGGCACTTCCCGCGATTCACCAAAATAGCGCAACAGCATTTGTCGGCGGCAGTTCATGCTTTCGCAGTAACCGAGCAGGAATTCCAGTTTTTGCCGTTCCAATCGTTTATGCGCTGCATCGGCTTCAGACTGAGCGAGCAGCCTGCGTAAACTGACCACATCCGCAAGGCTGTGGATCATCCAAGCGGTTGCCGACAATCCATCGCGCCCGGCACGTCCCGTTTCCTGGTAGTAGGCTTCAATGCTTTTAGGAGGATCGAGGTGAGCGACAAAACGCACATTCGGTTTGTCGATCCCCATTCCAAAAGCCACTGTGGCCACAATCACAATTCCTTCTTCACGCACAAACCGTTCTTGATTCCGGCGTCGGACAGAAGCCTCCAGCCCCGCGTGATAGGGGAGCGCGGGGACGCCTTTGCCGACCAGCCATTCCGCTGTGCCTTCCACCCGTTTGCGGCTCAAACAATAAACAATTCCAGCGTCTTCCGGATGTTCTTCGCGGATGAAACTCAGGAGTTGGGAGCGAGGGCTATGCTTGAGTGCGACTCGATACTGAATGTTCGGGCGGTCAAATCCGGAAGCAAATACGGGTGAGTCCGTCAGTTGCAAATGCTCCCGAATATCTTCCCGCGTGACGGCATCCGCCGTCGCCGTGAGTGCCAGGCAAGGCACCCCCGGAAAACGTGTCCGCAAATCGACGAGTTGCCGATAATCCGGGCGGAAATCGTGCCCCCACTGCGAGACGCAATGGGCTTCATCAATGGCAAAAAGCGCAATCTGGAGTTGCCCCAGCAATTGCCAGAACCGCTGGGTTTTGAGACGTTCCGGGGCAACATAGAGCAAATCCAGTTGCCCTTGTCGCAACTGCCCTTCCACGTCCGCCTTTTCCTGCGGACTCAGAGTGGAGTTGAGAAACGCGGCCTGGACTCCGGTTTGTCGCAAGGCGCTGACTTGATCTTGCATCAGCGCAATCAACGGCGAGACCACCACGCCCACGCCTTCGCGCAGGAGGGCCGGAATCTGGTAGCACAACGATTTTCCGCCTCCGGTGGGCATCAAAATCAATCCGGAATCGCCTTGGTTGACGTGTGCAATGATCTCCTGTTGGAGACCACGAAATGACTCATAACCAAAAACCGATTCCAGAATGGTTTGGGGGTTTTTCAAGGGGGAGTTATCCTTGCACGGTTGCGGAGCAGGTCTTGGTAATCATGACATCCTCGTCCTGAAGATTGGACTTCCCGGAGCATAGGAGGGTTGCTACGGTGGCTGCAAGCCAATTGAGCGCCTGCCCGCGAGAACTTGCTGCCCCCGGAAGCCTGCACACCCAGGCTCAGCCTCCGAAGCGGCTTGAACCACCACCGGAGTCGTGCCACCCTTTCCGGTGCATTCTGGCCCGAACTCTCAGGGAAACGCCTGCACCTGTTGGTATTCCGCTCACTCTTGACGATCTCGTGAAAAATCACCGCAGAGACACAGAGAGTGCAGAGAAAAAATCATATAAAAACAAGCCTCTGTATCCTCTGCTCCTCTGCGGTGAGTCAACTTTTCAGGCAGTGTGTGACTTTTACGAGACCACCAAATCCGAAATCCCATGACCGTCCATTTCATTGGTGCCGGACCAGGAGCGCCGGACCTGATCACGATTCGTGGGCGAAACCTGATCGCCAAGTGCCCCGTCTGCCTCTACGCAGGCTCGCTGGTGCCTCAGGAGATTCTGGCCTATGCTCCGGAAAGCGCGTACGTCCGGGACACCGCCCCGATGACACTGGATGAGATCATTGCGGAAATGGAAACCGCCCACGCGGAGGGCCAGGACGTGGCACGGGTGCATTCGGGCGATCCCTCGATTTACGGGGCGATTGCCGAGCAGATGCGGCGTTTGGACGCACTCGGCATTCCGTATGACGTGACTCCCGGAGTTCCGGCTTTTGCAGCAGCGGCGGCGGTTCTCAAACAGGAACTGACGCTTCCGGAGGTCAGCCAAACGGTGATCGCCACGCGCACGACCATGCACGCCTCCGCGATGCCGGAAGGCGAGGATCTGGACTCCCTCGGACGCAGCGGCGCGACCCTGGTGATTCACCTCTCGGTCCGCAACCTCAAGCACGTTCAGGACACGCTGATTCCCCACTACGGGGAGGACTGCCCCGTGGTGGTCGCCTACCGCGTCGGCTGGCCGGAGGAGCAGTTCCTGCGTGGAACCCTTGCCGACATCCGCGAAAAAGTGCGACAGTCAAAAATCAGCCGCACCGCCCTGATTCTTGTTGGACGAGTCTTCACCTCCCACGATTTCCGAGACAGTGCCCTCTATGATGCAGAGCATGTGCATGTGCTGCGTCCCAAAAGAAGCAGGGTTCCTTGAAAATGAATTCAGTTGAGACGTGATCGACCGTTTGCTGGCAGAAGGAGGGGGATGGATTCGTGAGTTTGCAAGATCAGCAGACCCTGATCTCCGGTCACGAGCACATCGGCTTTGCCGTCAAGGGCGATCTCCAGAATCCGGTTGTCAGCATCACCATTGAAACGGTTTGCAATTCCATTGGCGTTGCGCTTTGCAGACGTTCGGGGGTACGCTCCGGGACATTGGAGGACCACTTTGGTCATTAGCTTCTTTCGGTGTGGGCGAGAATGGATTCGATCTTCCAAATGAGCAGTCGTCGTGATTCATGCTTTAAGAAAGCTCAAGCCTTGTGGCGAAGGGCGAGGCACCACTGCATTGCCGAAGCGACATTGGACACGGTTTCAACTGGAGGCAGTTCCGGACGTTCGATCATCAGCACGGGCAGGCCAAGCGGGCGAGCGGCGTGGAGTTTGGGAATAGTGGCGGTTCCGCCGCTGTTTTTCGTGACGAGCAGGGTGATGTTGTGATCCCGGAGGAGTTGGAGTTCGGCTTCGACAGAAAAAGGCCCCCGTGCCTGCACAAAGGTGGCTTGCGGCCACGGCTCTGCAAGCTGGGGCGGGGTGATGGTGCGGATCACAAAGCGGGAGCCAGGGCAGTCTTGGAAGGAGTCAAGCTCGCGGATGCCAGTCGTGAGAAACACCGTGTGCGGATGCTCCCGGAGCCATGCGGTAGCAGCGGCAAGATTCAGGACAGAAATCCAGCGGTCCTCCGGTTCTGGAACCCAAGGCGGACGTTCCAACCGGAGCAGCGGAACCTCGGTTGCTGCGGAGGCGAGGGCGGCGTTCCGAGAGATTTGCTCGGCGAAAGGATGGGTTGCGTCCACAAGCAGGGAGACGTTTTCTTGGCGCAGGAAATCGGCCAACCCCTCCGGTCCCCCAAAGCCCCCGAAACGCACCTCTCCAGCAGGCAGGCGCGGGGTCTTCGTTGCTCCGGAAAGCGAAGTCAGAATACGGACACGACGGGCGAATTTTTCGCGCACTAACCGTTCGGCCAGCGCGTAGGCTTCGGCAGTGCCGCCGAGGAGGAGAATCGTTTGCGGAATCACTGCTCCTCGGAAAACGGGGCATGTCCGACGATGGCTCCTTGCCGGTCGATGACCAGCACCTCCAGCGAAACGGACGCATCGCGAAGCACTCTCCGGGCCTCGACTTGGGCGTGGGAGGCGACGGCATCGGCGAGTGGGGGTCCGGAGGCTTGGGCGAGACCCAGCACTTCGTTGGCGGTGTTGGCGTTTCGTGCTACGGTGACCAATTCTTTGGAAGCACCGAGCGTTAGCAGTTGCTCCGCAAGCCAGGCAAAGTCCACTTGGCTGCGTCCGGAGTGCAAATCGAGATGGCCTTGCGCGAGTTTGGTGAGCTTGCCGAAACCACCGCCGAGGGTGAGTTTCGGAAGAGGATGCTTGCGGAGGTATTTGAGCAAGCCGCCGACGAAATCGCCCATGTCGAGCATCGCTTCGTCCGGGAGTCCGTAGCGGGTCTGCACCGCTTTTTCACTGGTGGAACCGGTGCATCCGGCCACATGCGAGAGGCCCGTGGCGCGGGCGACGTCGATGCCGCGCCGGATCGAGTGAATCCACGCGGAACAGGAGTACGGAATGACGACTCCAGTGGTGCCGAGGATCGAGAGTCCGCCAACGATGCCGAGGCGCGGATTCCAGGTGTGCTGAGTCAGTTCCTCGCCGTTGGGGATAGAAAGCGAAATGACGACATCCCCGGAGCCGCCGTGGGCTTCGGCGACCTCGTGGATGACCTCGCACATCAGACTTCGTGGCACGGGGTTGATCGCGGGTTCTCCGGGGGGAATCGGCAGTCCGGGTTTGGTGACAGTGCCGACTCCGTTTCCTGCCTCGAACCAGACCCCGGAACCGGAAGAACCGTGCTGGACGGTGGCCATGATGGTTGCACCATGTGTGACATCCGGATCGTCGCCTGCGTCCTTGACGATTGCGGCGGTGGCCCTGTCGCCGCTCAATTCCTCGCGAGCGAGGGCGAAGGCGGGGGTTTGGCCTTTGGGCAGGGTGATGCTGACGGGATCAGGAAACGCTCCGGTGAGCAGCGCGGTGTAGGCGGCTTTGGTCGCAGCAGTGGCACAGGCGCCGGTGGTCCAGCCACGTCGCAGGGGTCCGGAGGGTTTGCGGGACATGTGAGTTTCGGATTTGGTGAATTCCGATGAAGTTGATGAATCCTCAAACGGCTTGGATACAGACATCAAGCACCGTAAAAAGCAGGAGCAAGGGCAAGCTTGCAATCCAGTCCATCAAGGATAAACTATGGATATACATGCCTTGCAAACCAAGCAGGATGAGCCATGCTATCTAAAGTGAAGAAATGGGGAAATAGCCAGGGAATTCGGATTCCCAAAAAGCTGCTCGAAGACGTTAGTCTTCAGGTTGGAGAAGAAATCGACATCTCTGTCCAAGAGGGGAAAATCGTGATCGAGTCCACGAAAAAAGCACATGGGCGGTACAACATCCATGATTTGATTGGCCAGATGCCCACAGGTTATGTTGCCAAGGAAGAGGATTGGGGGGAGCCTGTCGGGAAGGAAGCTTGGTAAATGGGTCGGTACACCCCGGAAAAAGGAGATTTTGTGATCACCACCTTCAACCCGCAATCTGGGCATGAGCAAAAAGGCAGACGGCCTGCAATCGTCATCAGCAACAAACCGTTCAATCAGGCTACCGGATTAGCCATTGTGTGTCCAATCACGCACACGGACTGGAAGATTCGGCTCCATGTGCCAGTGCCGAAGGAATCATCACTGACGGGTTACATCATGGTGGAGCAAGTGAAATCCATCGACTACAAAAGCCGGACGGTCAAGCTCATCGAGAAAGCACCACGTTCTCTTTTGCTTGAAATCCTCAGTATCTTGGACGCTTGCCTGTATCAGGATGCCTAGCATTTTGCAGAATTCGCAGGACAAACGCAACGACTCGGCATCGCTGCCGTTTGCGCTTCCCGACTTGGACCCGGGCTGGGTGTGGCTTGCAGGGGCGGGTCCGGGCGATCCCGGACTGCTCACGCTGCACGCATGGCAGGGGTTGCAGCAGGCGGAGGTGGTGGTGTATGACGCACTCGTGGACGAGCGCATTTTGAAGCTGGCATCTCCGGAATGCAAGCTGGAATACGCAGGCAAGCGCGGGGGCAAGCCCTCGCCCAAGCAAGCCGCGATCACCGAACGCCTGATCCACTTGGCGCGGCAGCACAAGCGGGTGCTGCGGCTCAAGGGCGGTGATCCGTTTGTGTTCGGACGCGGAGGCGAGGAGGCGAGGCAACTTGTTGAAGCGGGAGTCCCGTTCCGCCTCATTCCAGGCATCACCGCAGGAATAGGCGGATTGGCGTATGCCGGGATTCCGGTCACGCACCGCGACACCAACTCCGCCGTCACCTTCCTCACCGGGCACGGGGTCAGCGGACAGGTCCCGGAGCAGCACGACTGGGAGGGCATCGCCAAGGGGTCTCCGGTGATCGTGATGTACATGGTGATGAAGCACCTCGCACTCATCGCAGAACGGCTGCTCGGTGCGGGACGCTCTCCGGATGAACCAATGGCTGTGATCGTGAGCGCCTGCACCCCCCGACAGCAGGTGCTGGAAACCACGCTGGCCTGTTGCGCGGACGATGTGCAAACCGCTGGTCTGGAGCCGCCCGCCGTGGTCGTCATGGGAGAAGTGGTGCGCCTCCGGGAACACCTGGACTGGCTCGGCAAGTTGGGAAGCCAAATCTCTGAACAAGAAGACTGACACAGGAGCGTGCCGAATTGATGAGCGATTTGGCCTAGGAACCCAATCCAAAACCTGAAATCATCACTCTGCAATCCCATGGTTCGCATCACCAAAGTTTACACGCGCAGCGGCGACAAGGGCGACACCGGACTTGTTGGCGGCAAGCGCATTCCCAAGGACCACCCGCGCATTGGGAGCTACGGAACTGTTGATGAACTCAACAGCATCGTTGGTCTCTGTCGTAGCTTCTTGGCGCAAAAGGAGCCGTCCGTGCGGCGCGACAAGCTCGACCTCATCCTGGAGGGGATCCAGCAAAAACTCTTCGACATGGGGTCCGAACTGGCGACACTTCCGGGCGATGAATACGAAGGGCAGATCACGCTGCAACCCGAAGATGCAGAATGGCTGGAGGAAGTGATCGACGCGATGAACGAGGACCTGAAACCACTTCAAAGCTTCATCCTGCCGGGAGGAACTCCACTCAACTCCTTTTTGCATCAAGCCCGCACCGTCTGCCGCCGTGCCGAACGTGATGTGATCCGCTTGAGCCGAGAGGAGGTCATGAACCCGGAAATCGTCAAGTTCCTCAACCGACTCTCCGATTTCCTCTTCGTCGCCGGACGCTGGGTAACGGCCACCCTCGGCGAGCAGGAAACCCTCTGGCAGCCCGGAAAGACCCAGCCGGAGTGGAAGTGGTGATTTCACGAAAAATGACATGACCCTACGATGCCCCCTGCAACCGGAAGGCCCCGAGGTTGTTCTCCGGATTTACGGAGAGGGGATCGCCACGGGACACGCGACTTTTCAAGCTGATGTGCCAAGCTGGGAGGTTGGGGATTCCGGACATCTTCCCGAAGATCGTTGGGTCGCCGGGGAAAACGGTGTCGTTTTGGGCTGGGAGGTACTTTCCGGAGTCTGCTCGCGCTGTGTCTATGCCGGAGTCTCGGAGGTGAGCCTCTATGTGGCGGAAGCGGCTTGGGAAAATGACCTGCGGCCCGCTCACCGGACACTGTCGGGAGGTGTGGTGTTGATGGAACGATGGAGTCAACGAGTGGGAGCCTGATGCACCGAGTCGCAACACAATCCGGAGACCTGGACCTCGAACGCAAGCTGGAGGCGGTCCGGCAGACCCCTGCGGAGATTCTCTTCGTGAGTACAGCGGACACGGAACTTTCCGCGCTGGCCCGCGTCTGGGGGCCGAAATTCGGCGGGCGACTGCGGCTGATGACGGCGGGGGCGCTTCAACATCCTGCGGCAGCGGAACATTACGCGGATCATGTGCTGATGCACTCGAAACTCGCCATCTTCCGGCTTCATGGAGGCCGGGGCTACTTTCCGCACCTGCTCGACGAAATCCAGCACATCAAATCCCACGGAGCGCAGGTCCGGGTACTGGTGCTGCCCGGAACCGACCAGTGGGATGCGGAACTGCTGTCCTATGGCGACTATGCAGAGCCGCTGGCGCTACGGCTGTTCGACTACTTCCGGGAGGGCGGATTGACCAATTACGAACTTGCCGCCCAAGCGGTCGAACGGTTGCTGGAAAACCAAGCCGACGGTTTCCCGGAACCCGTCACGGTGCCAACCTTTGGATGGTACGAGCCGTGGAAGCAGACGACCGACTGAAGTGCGGGTTACTTTGATTTGTGGAGTTTCCGGAACGCGCTTTGGCACTGAGCGCGGCTTCCACGGCGGCTTGGTTGAGTTCGGCCACGCGGTCGCCCAAACCTGCGGGTTCCAGCATCAGCCGGGAAGAGGCGAAGGTGTTGGCGGTGATGATTTCCGCCCCGGCAGTGATGTAGTCGAGATGCACCTGCTCCAAGGTTGCCCGATGCTCCACCGAGGTCGGCCCGCACCACGCATCCGGGTTCATCGGCACACCGCGCCGCTCCAGCTCGGTTCCAGTCCCACCGTCTAGCAAGATACGCTCTCCTGCGTTAAGGCGTTGTTTCAAGTGGGTGTACGGCATTTTAGTTTTTTGGTTGAGTTCAGCAGAGAATGAACTGCCCCGCAGCTGCGGGGAATTAGACCCGGAAGAGATTAAGAAAAGGGGTTCGCCAGCCGCTTCAATTCCTCCCCGGCGATGCTGCACACCACATCCGGAACGCGGCTGAAGCCGAGACTTTCGTAGAAGGCGCTGGCTGGGTTGTCTGCCGAGACACTGAGGACGATGCAGCAGCAGTTCCAGTCAAGAGCGCGTTTTCCGACTTGGGTGATCAGCAAGCGGCCCACACCTTGTCGGCGGGCGTGGGGTTCGACGTAGAGGTTGTCGAGGTACAAACAAAGCTGGCCCCGAAAGGTGGAGTAGGTGCGGAAAAATGTTGCCAAGCCCACCGCCTGTCCCGTGTGTTCCGCTAGCCACGATTCGTACACCGGAGTGGGGCCGAAGCCATCGCGTACCACATCCTCTAGTGTGGCGGTGAAGACCGTTTCAGGACCATGGTATCCCGCCAACGCCTGCAATATCCGGAAGACCGTGGAGGCGTCCTTGCGCTCGGCTTGACGAAGGGTGATGTCCAAGCAATCCTTGGGATCACCCATCTGCGAATCCAGAGAGGAAGCTGACGAGATTGGGGCCAAGCGCATCACACAGACCCCCCACTTCCTGCACCAGCACGGTGGGGCGGTTCAGTTGGGCGATGCCGTTTTGCAGGAAGCATTGCGGATCGTGTTTTTGCTGGGTGGAGTCGTAAATGGCGTCCATGTGGTTTGTTTGAAAGTTATACGAAATCAGTTCATTGCTTACTATTCCATCCAGTTTGATTTGATGGATAAATGCTGAACGCAGGTTGAGCGGAGTCGAAACCAGCCCGACGGGCTCCCTTTGACTCCGCTCAGGGAGCGTCTGAGGAAAAATCCTGATTGGAGGAGAGCCTCTATTGGACCATTTGTTTCAAATGCGCTTTGATGGTGTTCCGGTTGGCTCCTGTCAATTGCACCCCGATTTTTGGGGTCACCCGACCCTGTTCTCGCGCATTTGTAAATAAGGTTTCAGAGAGTGGAGCAAATCATCGGAAACCAGAGAAAACGCACCAGGAAATACTGTCAATTTGAAAAATTCAGACCCCCCTACAGGGTGAATTTTTCTGAGGACCGGCACCAACACTCCAGAGGGGATCTCCGAAACGTTTGCGGGTAATCACCCCCCGGGTCAGGATGCGTGGTGTCTTCCATGCCTGGATGCTATCACATTCAGGAAGGTCAGTGCAGGGGATTCCCATTTAGTGGTATTCTCAATTCGCAGATTGTTGACTGGAGAAATCCCCCGAAAATCATAGACAACTCCAGGCCACAAGGCTATACTAAACAGATTCTTTTGAAACAAAGGCTCCCGCACGATCCATGTCAGGCATCAACCCGTACATTGCCGAACCCGAATCCCGGCTTCCTCAGCTCTCCTACCGGGTCACCTTTCTTCCGGAGGGAAAGACGCTGGAGGTGATTCCCGGAGAGGTCAACACCAGCGAGGACGGCCTGCCCGGTTCGTTGCTGAGTCTTGCGCTTGGGGCAGGGTTGGACCTCGACCACTCCTGTGGCGGCGTGTGTGCGTGTTCAACGTGCCACGTTTACGTTCGGGAAGGGCTGGACAGTTGCAACGAGGCCACCGAGGATGAGGAGGACATGCTCGACCTCGCCCCCGGACTTCAGGTGCAGTCGCGACTCGCGTGCCAGTGCGTGCCGAATGGCACTCAGGAGCTTGTTGTTGAAATCCCGGTATGGAACCGAAACCTAGCCAGCGAACACCACTGAGGTCACATGATCAGCTTCACAGAAAACGCAGCCAAGGAAATTCACAGGGTCATGGTCGCCCAAAGCCTCTCGGACGAGGTGGCGGTTCGGGTTGGGGTCAAAGCGGGCGGTTGCTCCGGTTTCACCTACACCCTTGATTTCGACTCCAAACGCACGCGCTTTGACTTGGAGTACGAATCCCAGGGTTTGTGCCTGCTCGTGGACAAGAAGAGCCACCTCTACATCGATGGCACCGAGATCGACTGGAGCTACGACCTGATGGATCGGGGACTGAAGTTCAACAACCCTGCCGCCAAAAGCTCCTGTGGCTGCAAGACCTCGTTTCTCTTTGAGCCGCCTGAGCAGGAAGACGGCTTCAAACCCAGTTGGATGTGACCTGATGACCACGCCTTGGAACTCCATTGAAGACCAACTCAAGCAGGCCATCGAGGCCGACCTCCCGGATGCCACCGCCGAAGTTGCGGGCAACGGTGGGCACTTTGAAATCCGTGTCACATCGCCGGTGTTTGAGGGCAAGCGCACCTTGGAGAAGCAGCGACTGGTGTACTCGGCGATCAAGGAGTTCATGGCTGGCTCCAGCGCCCCGGTCCATGCTGTGGACCGTCTTGAAACCCTTGTGTCCTAAGTGCGGTAAGCCTTCATGAAAATCGAGAAGAACCAAATCACCTTCCTCAAGGCACTCAACGCCAAGTGGTCCGGGAAGGTGGTCGAGGAAAACGAAAACGAACTCACCCTTGAGGGGGAGGACGAGGAATCCTACGTCAAGTTCTACACCCCCTTCCGGGGAGTCGCCAAGCTGCTCCTCTTTGAGGGGGATCGCTGGGTGGACGCCGAAACCTCTGCTGCGCTTTCTTCGTTTGACCTGTCGTCTCTCGGACTGGACGCGCTTCCGGATGCCAAGGATTCGGCAAAGGGCGCCTCCAAGGACGACGCACCCATCATTCACACCTCCTGAAACCCCATGGCTGAAATCAACACTGATTTACCCCAGATCCAGATCGAGACAGAGCGCGGCAACATCACCATCGAATTGTTCGAGGACGATGCGCCCAACACGGTGGCGAACATCATCTCGCTCACGGAACAGGGCTTTTACGACAACCTGAGCTTCCACCGCGTCATTCCGGATTTCATGATCCAAGGGGGATGTCCCGAAGGCACAGGCACGGGTGGCCCCGGCTATCGCTTTGGTGACGAGTGCATACCGAACCGCAGACACGACGCCCCCGGCGTCCTCTCGATGGCAAATGCCGGTCCCGGAACCAACGGCAGCCAGTTCTTCATCACCCACAGTGCCCAGCCCCACCTCGACGGCAAGCACACCGTCTTTGGACGGGTCAAGGACGGAATCGACACGGTCAACGCCATCCAGCAGGGGGATGCCATGAAGCGCATGATGGTCCTCCAGAAACGCGACCATGCGTACAAAGTCGAGACACTTTGATCGAACTCACGGCCTGGTCAGCAAGCATTCCTGCCTTTGTCGGGGTTCTTGTTTACAGAGCCAACACGGTGACTTGCAAAACCCAAATTCGACCGCCTGAACCCCTAATCCCCTACCGCCTAACCTCCTAAACGGAAGCATGAGCGAGACGATCATCAAGACCGATATTGTGGACGAAATGCGCGACTCCTACATGGAGTACGCGATGAGCGTCATTGTAGGACGTGCGCTTCCGGATGTCCGGGACGGCCTCAAGCCGGTGCATCGCCGGGTGCTGTATTCGATGCACGAGCAGGGCAACGAGTACAATCGCCCCTACCGGAAGTCCGCCCGCGTGGTCGGGGACGTGATTGGCAAGTACCACCCCCACGGCGATCAGGCCGCCTACGACACGATCGTGCGGCTCACGCAGGATTTCTCCATGCGCTACCAGCTGGTGGACGGGCAGGGAAACTTCGGCTCGGTGGACGGTGACGCTCCGGCGGCGATGCGCTACACGGAAATCCGGCTCCGTCGGCATGCGCACGACCTCATGGTCGATCTGGAGAAGGACACGGTTGATTTCATCCCGAACTACGATGACTCACTCACGGAGCCGATCGTTCTGCCCACGCGCATCCCCAACCTGCTCACCAACGGATCCACCGGGATCGCCGTCGGGATGGCCTGCAACATGCCCCCGCACAACCTCCGCGAAGTCCTCAGCGCCTTCCTGCACTACCTCGACCATCGCCATACCGTGACCGTTGAGGAACTGATGGAGCATGTGCAGGGGCCGGATTTCCCCACGGGTGGCACGATCATGGGGCGTCGCGGCATCTACGAGGCCTATACCACCGGACGCGGCATCATTCCTGTTCGCGCCAAGGCGCACACCGAGACCAACAAGGAGGAGCGTGAGGCGATCATCGTCACGGAACTGCCCTACATGGTCAACAAGGCGAACCTCATTGAGAAGATCGCAGAACTCGTCCGGGACAAGAAACTCGAAGGGATTTCGGACCTCCGGGATGAATCCGACCGTAAGGGCATGCGCATTTTCATTCAGGCCAAGCGCGGGGAAAACGCAGACGTGGTGCTGAGCAACCTCTACAAGCACACGGCGATGCAGTCGAGCTTCGGCATCATCATGCTCGCCATCGTGGACAAGCAGCCCAAAATCCTCACGCTTCCGCAAATGCTGGAGTTCTTCCTCCAGCACCGCATCGAGGTTGTCACCCGCCGGGTGCGCTTTGAACTGCGGCAGTCCGAGGAGCGCATGCACGTTCTTGAAGGGATAATGATCGCGCTCGAACACCTTGATGACCTGCTCGAACTCATCCGCGCTGCAGTTGACCCTGCCGAGGCTGAAGCTGGGCTGATGGAGCACTATGGACTCACCAAGCGCCAGGCCAAGGCGATTCTCGACCTGCGGCTCCAGCGACTCACGGGGATGCAGCAGGAGGAAATCCGCAAGGAACACACATCGGTCGGCGAGGCCATCCGCGATTTTCAGGACATTCTTGCCAACAAATCCCGCGTTCTCAGCATCATCCGGGAGGAAACTCAGGAGATCGAGGAGCGCTACGGCGATGAGCGTCGCACCGAGATCACCGATGACGACGGCAGCATCCTTGTGGAGGAGTTGATCAACGAGGAGGACATGGTCGTGACCTTCACGAACACGGGCTACGTCAAGCGCAGCCCGGTCACCGAATACCGTGTGCAACGCCGGGGCGGCAAGGGACGGCTCGGCATGGGCACGAAGGAGGAGGATTTCGTCGAGCAGATGTTCGTCGCCTCCACCCACGACTACCTGCTCTTTTTCACCACGATGGGACAGGTTTTCCGCAAGAAGGTGTACGAGCTTCCGCAAACCAGCCCCACCGGACGCGGTAAGGCGGTGGTGAATCTTTTGCGTCTGCGGGAAGGTGAAAGGGTCTGCTCCTGCCTGCCCGTGCCCAAGGCGCAGGATAACGATCACAAGTACATCCTGCTCTGCACCGTGCAGGGGGTGGTCAAGAAAACTCCTATGCTCGACTGTGCCAGGATTCGTGTCTCGGGTGTCCGGGCGATCACGCTGACTGAAGGCGATTCGCTGATCTCCGCGCAAGTCACCAACGGCAATCAGGAACTGTTCTTCACCTCCCGGAACGGCATGGCCCTGCGCGTTCACGAATCCACGATCCGCACGATGGGGCGCACGGCTCGTGGGGTCATCGGTATTCGGCTCAAGCAAGGTGACCGTGTGGTTTCTGCGATTGCGCTTTCCGGAAGCGGGCGGTTGCTCACCGTCACGGAAAAAGGCTACGGGAAAAAGACGCTCATTGACGATTACGCCCTCAAGAAGCACCGGGGCAACTTCGGAATGCGCTGCATGAACGTCACCGAGAAGAACGGCCCGGTGGTGAACACCCTGGAGGTGGAGGAGCATTTCCAGATCTTCATCATCACCCAGCAGGGCAAGCTGATCCGCACTCCCGTCTCCGAAATCTCCACCGTGGGGCGGGTGACGCAAGGCAATCGGCTCTTCCACATCGCCGAGAACGACATCGTGATTGACGTTGCCTCCATGATCAAGGGCGATGAGGACGAATTCCCGGAAACCCCTGTTGCGGAAACACAAACCGAGTTGGCGGAACCCGACGTTGCTGAGGCCCCAGAAACGGTGTCGGAAGTCCTGCAAGACGAGCTTCCTTTGGAATATAATTGACGCACCGCTTCCAGACCACAAAAACAGGGAGGCGCATTTTCTGCATTGCGTCACGGGCCTGACCCCGAAGCCGTGCATCCTGCCGGATTCGGACTTTGAAGATTGATGAAAGACACCTTCCGGATGCTACGTAATCGCTTGCCACGCCTGTTGTTGGCGCTCCTTCTCCCGCTCTGGGTTGCTACGGCATCTGCCCAGCCGGTGGGTCACATGCTTGACAGCGTGGACCTACTGCCGGCGGAAAAGATGTCCTACCTGACCTTCAAGGGCTACTTTGAGAGCGAACTCTTTGAGCAAATCCTGATTGAAGTTGGAGAAACCCCAGAGCAAGTTCGCATCATCATTCCCAACGCCTTCATCAACAGTGTGCTGATGGAGGAGCGTGAATACACTGATTTTCCGGAAAACTCGCTGTTGAGTTCGCTCACTCTCAACGAGGAAATTCGCCAGCAGACGGACGGTTCCATCGACTTTCTCGTCCGACTCGACCTGATGTTGCCACGTCCGGCTCAGGTCTTGCTTGACACGGGGCGCTCCAGTGGCCAGCAACTCACGCTCGTGCTTCAGGACGCCACCCGGACGGTTGCCGCCCAGCAAGAAGCCGAAGAATCGCAAACGGGCATTGTAGTGGCTGAGAAGGTGGGGGCGATCTCCGGGCAGACGCGCAGCCTGGTGAACCCTGCGGTCAGTGCCCGCGAGGCGGTGTTGCTCCATCCGGTTTCGGCAATGCTCGCGTACCGCCCCCCACTCCGGCTCAACCTCGCGGTTTTCAACGCCTCCCCACGAGTGGGAACCGCCCGACGCCTTGCGATCATGCTGGAACACCAGCAGCGCCGCTCCATCGAGGAACGTTTGGGACTCAAGCTGGAGATCCTCAACATTTCCTCGGTTCGGGAAGACCTGCGACTGCCCCGGACAAAAATTTACTTCCGTCCCAATTTCTTGAAGGCGGCCCTGACGTTCGCGGAGATGATCCCGGGCGAGCAGGTGGTGGAACCCATGCCCCTAAGCCGCTTGAGTCGGCTGGGCAACGATGTGGAGATTTATGTGGGTGAGAACTTTGAGTAAGCGATTCCTGAGCCTGCTTGCCGTTGCGCTGCTCAGCGCGGTCACGGCGTGGGGCTTCCCGCAGTTCACCACCCGCGAGAACGCCATCCACCTCGCGGAGATTCTGGAGAACAGCCGCTTCCGCGACCTCAAGGTCGAGTCCGTCTTCGTCAAGAACCGCACGGAGGACGAGTACTACCTTCAAGCCTTGCTGGAAGACGGCTCCAGCCGCGACTGGCTGCTGGACCGCATTTACGAGTGGACCCTGACCGACCAACTCCGGCTCACGAGCAACACGGCGCTCATCTTCCCGTTTCCAGACAGCACCGAGTTCAAGGTTTTCGACAAGAACCGATTCTACCAGCAGGCGCTCACCTCACAGGTTTATCTTAAACGCTTCGCGGAGCATGACATTCTGGAAGGGCGGACCCTGCCGTTGGGCATCCGCCGCTTCCGGTTGCTGGAACCCGGAGAGGAAAGCCGCTTCGCCACGGATCGCTTTGGACATCGCTACCGCTATGTTTTGGAGATGGAAAACGGCATGCGGGAAATCCTCACCTACCCGATGGCGTATGACATCCTCCATCAGGGCGATCTCATCGAACGCCCAGGGCAGGATCAGGATGTATACCGCCGCACCTACAAGGTCAGGGACATGGTCGCGCTGCCTCGGCAGCTTGAGGACGAAATCCGCAGCATCTATCGTTTTGGTGTCGAGGTCTTTTTTGACCGCCCCATCACGCTTTCGCAGCGCCTCTTCCCCTTCCAAGTCGTGGAACAGAACCTCCGCGATCCGGAAACCGGGATGCGCCGCAATCAGTTTTATGTGCAGATCGTGTTTCCGAACACCGAGAAAATCCGTGACGTTCCGGGCTTCCGCACCTTGGAATACCTGCGTTTCGTTGAGATCGTAACCGATGTGGAACATCAGCAGCGTGTCTTCCTGCGGGCGCAAGTGAATCCGGACATCTTCGAGTTGCCACCCTATGTGGAGATCACGAATCGTAACTCGGTGATCGTCTATTTCTTCAGCGTCACCGACCAAAGCGTCACACGTTACCAGCAGCCTGTGGATGACACGGTGTCCGTTGACCTGCCGAGATCCGTGGTGCGGATGCGTGGCGAGGAATCGGTGTTTGAACAGTTTTACCTGCGAGCGGTCGAACAAATTCGCGCGGCTCAGCGTCAGCAGGACGCACACCTCAAGATTCAGACCTACATCGCCTCGCTGGACACGTTGCAGGAGGCGTCACTGTCTGCAACGTCCGATGCACAGGTGTCGCAATCCCTCAAGCAGCGTGACGTCCTCCTCAAATTGCTGCCGGAACTGATCATCAACAACACCCAGCGCAAAGTGTTGGAATCGACCAGTCGGGACGAGCAACTTTCGGACGACCTGCGGCTCGAACTGCTCCGGCACCTGTTGGTCGCCGCACGTTTCGCCCCCTTGCCGCAACACCGCCGCAAGGTCGAAACCCTCCAGAACATCCTGCGCTGACCCTTCCGGAATCGCTTCCACGGGAACTTCCGGATTGTGCCCTCCCAATCCTCGTGCTAACCTGATTCTCCTCTCTTAGGTCGAGGTGTGGCGCAGCCTGGTAGCGCGCTTCGTTCGGGACGAAGAGGCCGGAGGTTCAAATCCTCTCACCTCGACCAGCCTTCTTTTTCTCTAAATCCCCTGTAATATCAAATATATAAGTCCGATTATTCCTATGATGGCAAAATCCTGGTAGATTTTACTATTCCATTCAGTATCCCACCATCTGACAATGTTTCAAAAGCGTGTCTAACATAGCATTTCAAATCAC
>PBTB01000063.1 GCA_002726945.1 Deltaproteobacteria bacterium
GTTTACAAAAACAGTGGACTCAAACAGATTGAAGCATATCCGAAAAATTCAATTTGTCAATTCGTAATGATTGGCTCGGATGCTGTCGGGATGGGGAGGTCCATGATGCAGGCGCACCGGAGTGGTTGGGTGAAAGTCTTACTTTCACTTGCACCCGAAACGGGCTTTGGGTGAGCGGGCGGACTTGCCGTCTGAGGACAGGCATGGCATCATGACGCCTTAGGAACGACACCAACTCCATGAACCCGCATGTTTTCTGTGCAAACCCGCCTGCAACCTGTGATCGAGACCCCGCAGGATTCCGAGTCCGCCCGGAAGAGCCTGCTCGAGCAAGTGGAGCACTGGCTGCGCAGTGGGCAGGCACCGGACTCTGGAAGGCTGGTGCGTCTGGAGGTGCCCTTTCAGGGAGAGGATGCGTTGCGCTGGCTCGCCGCCCAGGACCAGCCCCGCAAGCATTACTGGTCGGACCGCACCCAGTGGCGTCAGGTGGCCGGGCTGGGCGAGGCGTGGGCACTGGAGGTTTCGCAGCCGGTTTCCTGTGCCATGATACTCCGGGAACTGCGGACGTTGTTGGATTCCATCAATCCGGCGGTGCGCTGCTTTGGCGGGATGCGTTTCGATGCCAACGCCAGCACCGCTCCGGAATGGGAAAACTGGCCGAGCGCCCGCTTCGTGATTCCCCAAATTGCCGTGGAGACGGAGGGAGGCGAGGCGACTCTAGTGGCGAACGTGCTGTGCGGCTCTGCTTCGGAAGAGCAATCCGCGCTGCTTGCTGTGCGCCAGCAACTCCTTGCCCTGTGCTTTGAGAAACGCAAAACCCTCGCCGGGATTCCCGGAGTGGAGCGGCGCGTGGACCATCCGGACCAGCACGGTTGGTGCGCCCAAGTTGCCTTCGGGTTGGCAGCCATCCAGCAGGGAACGCTTCAGAAAATCGTGCTTGCTCGCTCGGCGGAGTTCACACTTGCAGAATCGGTCGATCCCATCCACCTGCTTTTGCACCTCCGGAAGCAAGCGCCCCAAGCTTTCCATTTCTGTTTTCAGCTTGAAACGAACCACGCCTTTCTCGGCATCACACCGGAACGGCTTTACCGCCGGGAGCATCAGCACATCGAAAGCGAGGCACTGGCCGGAACACGGACGCGGGGATTGACGATGGAGGAAGACGCCCAACTCGCCCGGGAGTTGCGGGAAAGCCACAAGGAGCAGCGCGAGCACGAGATGGTGCTGGAGCATCTGGAGGCGCTGCTGCCAGAATTTTGCCAGCACAGTGAGCGGCTTTCGCATTTGGAGCCACTGGCCCTGCGGCACGTCCAGCACCTGCGCAGCCGCATTCACGGAACCCTGCGTCCAGGGGTTTCCGATGCCGAACTGCTGCCTGCGTTCCACCCGACTCCGGCCATCTCTGGAACCCCAAACGAGGCGGCGCTGGCCCGCATCCGCGAACTGGAATCCTTTGACCGGGGATGGTACGCCGGACCCGTGGGCTGGGTGAGCCGCGATGCCGCCGAGTTTGCCGTGGGCCTGCGAGCCGGATTGCTGACCGAGCGCACTTTGCGGGTGTACACCGGCGCAGGAATCGTGGAGGGTTCGGTTCCCGAAGAGGAGTGGGACGAGGTGGAGTCGAAGATGCGCACCTGGCTCTCGCTGCTCAAACAGGCGTGACTCCACCCAGCGCGATTTGGAACCCTCGCTGGGGGGAGTGGCTGGTTGAGGAACTCGTCCGCAACGGCTGCACCACCTTCTGTGTTTCTCCTGGATCGCGCTCCACGCCCCTGACCCTCGCCGCCGCCCACCATCCCCAAGCCGAATGCCGCATCGGAATTGACGAACGCGGCTCTGCCTACTTCGCGCTCGGACACGCCCGTGCCACCGGACGACCTGCCGTGTTTATCTGCACATCCGGAACCGCGGTGGCCAACGCACTCCCGGCGGTGATCGAAGCCTCAGTTGAACACCTTCCCCTGCTCATCCTTTCGGCGGATCGCCCCCCGGAATTCCAGGACACCGGAGCCAACCAGACCATTGACCAGACCAAGCTGTTCGGTTCGCATGTCCGTTGGTTCTTCGATCCGGGCTGTCCGGGGCCGGAATTTCCGCCGGAAGCCTTGCTCTCCATGGTTGATCAGGCGGTTCACTGTACCCGACATCCTGTTCCGGGACCGGTGCATCTCAACCTGCCCTTCCGCGAACCGTTTTTTCCAGCAGGTGAACTTCCGGGAAAAAAGCCGCCCTCCGTTGAGCCTGCGCCTCCAGAAGCATGGCAGCACGAAGCACAACCTTGGGTGCGCCACATCCAACCCCGCCGCATTCTGGATGATTCCGCAAGCGTTGAACTGCACCAGACCCCCCCCAAACGGGGCATCCTCAGCGTGGGGCGGATTCCCAAGGAAGCACGTCCGTCCGTTCAAGCATTGGCCCAACGCTTGGGCTGGCCGATTTTTGCAGACATCACCTCCGGGCTGCGGCTGGGTTCCTGTGCAAATCGCATCACTCACTTCGATCAGCTTCTGCTCGATGGCCTTCCGTCTGCAACTTGGCAAGCGGACGCGATTTGGCACCTCGGATTTCCGCCGATCTCCAAGCGCTGGTTGGGCTTCTGGGAACAAACTCCAGCCCCCCAGATGGTGTGGATCGCCGATCATTCGGAACGCCACGATCCGGTGCAGCGCTTTCGGCAGCGGATCGAATCGGACTTGGGCTTGTTCTGCAAAACACTGAAATCCGCACTTCCTAGTCCAAGCCTGGATTCCAGATGGCTTCAGCAGTGGCAGGACGCGGATGCACAAGTGGCAAAACGGATGGAGACCCATTTCGGGGTGAACGTCGCGGGATCGATTCCCAGCGAACTGCACGTCGCCCACTGGATCACCCGGCAGATCGCTCCGGAACACGCGCTCTTTCTCGGCAACAGCCTGCCTGTGCGGATGGTTGATTTCTACGGAAGTGGCTCTGGCCCAGAGGTTCCCGTGGTGGCCAACCGAGGTGCCAGCGGGATTGACGGCTTGATCTCGTCCACCCTCGGCTACGCCCAAGGAGCGCAGCAGTCCGTGACACTGCTGATCGGTGACCTCTCGCTGTTGCACGATCTCAACAGCCTCTCCGGACTCGCCCAAGCCGATCCTCCGGTGATCGTGATGGTTCTCAACAACCATGGCGGTGGTATTTTCTCGTTCCTACCCGTTGCCCAGCAGGAGGATCTCTTTGAACGCTGCTTCGGAACTCCGCACGAGCTTGATTTTTGCCATGCCGCCAAGCTCTTCGGACTGGACTACGAAGCCCCAGATTCTCTACAATTGTTAAACCGTGTCTACAAGGCTGCTGTTGCCCGTAAACGCTCTGCCCTGATCGAGGTTGTGACCGATCGCAAGGCCAACGTCCGGGAGCAGCAACGCTGGCAAGAGCAACTTTGCAGCAACTTCACCCACTAAACCACCATGCTCGAAAACTACTGGAACTCCTCCGGAGATTACACCGACATCCTCTACGACAAGTCCAACGAGGGCATCGCCAAAATCACCATCAACCGTCCGGAGGTGCGCAACGCTTTTCGCCCCCTGACGGTGCGGGAGATGATCCACGCCCTCAACGAAGCTCGTGAAGACACAAACACGGGAGCGATCATCCTCACGGGGGCCGGAGAGCAGGCGTTCTGCTCCGGAGGGGACCTGCGCATCCGCGGGGATTCGGGCTACAAGGATAGCGACACCGGGCACCTGCGGCTCAACGTCCTCGACTTCCAGCGGCAGATTCGGAACTGCCCCAAGCCTGTGGTGGCGATGGTGGCGGGTTATGCGATTGGTGGCGGACACGTCCTGCATGTCCTCTGCGACCTCACGATTGCCGCCGACAATGCGGTTTTCGGGCAGACCGGACCCAAAGTCGGCTCCTTTGACGGCGGCTACGGCTCCAGCTACCTCGCCCGCATCGTTGGTCAGAAGAAGGCGCGGGAAATCTGGTTCCTCTGTCGGCAGTACAACGCCCAGCGGGCATTGGAAATGGGGCTGGTCAACACCGTCGTCCCCTTAGTACAACTGGAAGAGGAAACCGTGAACTGGTGCCGCGAAATGCTCCAGCACTCGCCCATCGCCCTGCGTTGCCTCAAGGCCGCCATGAACGCCGACTGTGACGGACAGGCGGGACTTCAGGAACTCGCAGGTTCCGCAACCATGCTCTTCTACATGACCGAGGAGGGGCAGGAAGGTCGCAACGCTTATCTCGAAAAACGACCTCCGGATTTCTCCAAGTTCACCCGTAATCCCTGAGTGGTAAAGCTGGTGAATGAAGATGCGGGAGTTATTGTCAAATGTGGTGACCCCGTCCGCCCAAATGTAGACCCAGCGGTCTTTCTCCAGCGCGGTGTTGCGCTCTTGCTGGTGCTGCTCAGAACATACACTTTGACAGTTTCACGTCACCTGTTGGGAATACCAAGAAAAAATCCGGACTTGTCAGCCGCCGGACACTTCCATTGACGACATTGTTCGACTGTACGGTTATTAATAGCTTTCACTATAAAGGGAAGACGACATGAATACGAATCATAAACCGGTCGCCATCGTGGTGGGAGCGACTTCCAAGTGGCAGTCGGATGGTCGCAATACGAGACTGGTTCATGGCAAAGAACTGGACGACAGCGATCTGCCAGTGGGTGTTCGCTGGGGGGTGGGTGGCGCGATAGCCCAAAAATTCGCCCAAGAAGGGTTTTTTGTGGTCCTGACAACTCGTAGCACCACAAACGCTACTCTGCTTGACAAGGCGATCAGGGGACAGGGCGGGGAAAGCATGATCGTCGAACTGGATTTGACGTCGAGTGAATCGATCGCTAACGCCTTCACCCAGATCCGAGCGCAAGCCGGCGACCCTGAAGTGTTGGTCTATAACGCGGGTTACCTAGAGGGGAGAGACCTTCCGCGAGAGAAGGAATTGCTTGAGCACATCCCGGTGGAGGTGTTTGAAACCGCGCAGCATATCTGCAGTCGTGGGCCGTTCTTAGTGGCCAAGGAGGTGCTTCCCGCCATGAGAGAGCGAGGGGAAGGGTCCTTCTTGATTTCAAATAATATAGCCTCGTTACGTGGGCGAAAGCGAATGACCGGTGAGTCGTTGTATTATCCGAGGGTGATGATGCGACAACTTGTTCAGGTGCTCACAGAGGAGTATTCCGAGTTTGGCGTTCACGTTGCCAACGTTGTCATTGATGGCACCATTGACTCTCCCGGAACGAGGGCTTTGACAAGATCGCAACCAAACCCTGATCTCGTGTCGCCCCAGCGTAGTGGAGGATCCTACCCCCTGCGGAGCGACGCCCTGATTAATCCAGTCAAGATAGCTGAAGCTTTTTACTATCTCCATACACAAGATAAATCGGCTTGGACTCACGAGCTTCAGCTGACCCCCTTCCTTATCAAACCAGGCTTTTAAACAGTGAAGATCAGGAGAGTATAAGAGCCGTAGGGGCAAGCCGGATTTCCACCTTCTTTATAGGGAGCATGCTATGAAAGTTTGGCTCATGTCGGCAAATAGGCAGTCTCCCCTTGAGTGTTGTTCCTCTGAAAATCGGGGAAAACGCGGGGACTCACCCACCCAAAGGCCGATAATCGTGAATCTTACTGGTCAAAGTTGACTTCATCCAACAAGCGGATCGCCTCGTTACGGCGGGCACCAATGCGGGTGAGGTCAAGGGAATCCTGATGGAATGTTCCGTTCTTGATTCCGGGCTGCTGGCTACCGAAGCCGCGCACGATGGAGGAAAGCCCAACTCCGGACTTGACCGGGTACTCGTGGTTGACCTCGGCGTAGAGGTACTGGGCGTGTTTCCCCGTGAGAAACTCCAGCAGCTTGACGGCCTCGGCGCGATTGCGGGCCTTTGCGGCGATGGCACCTCCGGAGACGTTCATGTGGGTGCCGCGGCCCTCCTGATTGGGGAAGAGAATGCCCACGGAAGCGGCCCACGCCTGCTGATCCGGATTCGTCAGCATCTTGCCCATGTAGTAGGTGTTGCCCACTGACAGGTCACAAAGCCCTTCATAGATTGCCTTGACCTGTCCCCGGTCGTTGCCTTGGGGTTTGCGGGCAAGGTTGGCCTTGAGCCCCTTCAGCCAGTTCCGGGTGGCGTCGGTTCCGTGGTGTTCGAGCATCGAAGAGATGAGCGCGACATTGTAGTTGTGGTAGCCCGAGCGGATGCAAATGCGTCCCTGCCACTTGGCATCGGCCAACGCTTCATAGGTTGGGATTTCCTCCGGCTTGACCCGCTTGAGCGAGTGATAGATGATGCGGGCCCGGGTGGTCAGGGCGGTCCAGCGTCCTTGAACGTCACGGAACTGCACCGGCACGTTCTGCACGATCACCGATGAACCGTGCGGCTGGAAGAGTCCGGCATCGGACATCTTGGTGAGGTGGGCGATGTCCACCGTCAACACGAGGTCCACGGCACCGGGTTGCTGCTGAAGCCGCTCCAGCAATCCTTTTTTGAGGTAGGCCACGTTGACCTTGATGTTGGTGTCCTTCTCGAATCTTTCGAGGAAGGGCCGCAGCAGGAACTCCTGTCGGGAGGAAAGCACGTTGACCTCAGCCGCCGCCAGAACCTGAAGGCTGGAGAGGAAGAGCGCCGTGACGGCGATTGCTCGGAAAAGCATTGAACTCCTGATGAAATGGGTTAGTGAATCGCCAATCAATTGCTTAGCATATACTAATATAATTAGTTAGCTAAAGCGTGTCAAGGGAATTTTTCAAAAGAATTTGCGAGGAGTCGTGGCTGTGTTCTGTTGTGTCTCAGGCGGATTGACAAGTCATCGGTTCAGCTAGACTACGGCCTGCTTTTCTTTACCACGAACCACAACAATTCACTTCCATGCCCACTTGGAACATCCCACCCCTCAGCGACGAATGGACCTTCCAACTCCAGCATCTCGTTGACCGCAAGACCAAGCCCCCCGGAGCATTGGGACGACTGGAAACGCTGGCCCTGCAGATCGGGCGTATTCAGGGCACCACCTGCCCGAAACTCCAGCATCCGGCCATACTTGTGTTCGCGGGTGACCACGGGATCACCGCTGAGGGGGTCAGCCCGTATCCTTCGGAAGTGACCGCGCAGATGGTGCTGAATTTCCTGAGCGGTGGTGCGGCGATCAACGTCTTCTGCCGACAACACGGCATCGCGCTCAAGGTGGTGGACGCCGGGGTTGCCTCAGACCTTCCGGAGCATCCGGAACTCGTGCAGGCAAAGGTGTGCCGAGGCACGCGCAATTTTCTGCATGAACCCGCCCTGACCTTGAAGGAAACTGAAGAGGCGCTGGAGCGTGGCGCGACCTTGGTCCAGGAACTCCGGGATTCCGGAAGCAACGTGGTCGGCTTTGGCGAGATGGGCATTGGCAACACCTCGGCGGCAGCGGTACTCATGCAGCGGCTCACGGGAATTCCGCTCAAAGACTGCGTGGGGCGCGGCACCGGATTGGACGATGCCGGGTTGTCCCGGAAGTGCGAGGTGTTGGGCAACGCGCTGGACCACCATGCAGGTGTGAACGAACCGTTGGAGGTGCTGGCGACTTTCGGCGGCTGCGAAATCGCCATGATGACCGGAGCCATGCTCGAAGCCGCACAGTCCGGAATGTTGCTGCTCATTGACGGCTTCATTGCAACCTCGGCGTTTCTGGTCGCATTTCGGAAGCACCCGGAAGTTCGTGAGTATGCCGTATTCGCGCACCAGTCGGACGAACAGGGGCATCAACGCATGCTGGAATTTCTGCAAGCGGAACCCTTGCTGAACTTGGGGATGCGGCTGGGCGAGGGCACCGGTGCAGCGGTCGCCTTCCCGCTGGTGCAGTCCGCTGTGGCCTTCCTCAACGAGATGGCCTCCTTTGAATCCACCGGAGTGAGCGACCGCAGCGATGGCGGGTGATCGAACTCTGGAATTGCGTCGGTTCTGGACCGCCCTCGCGTTTTACACGCGCCTTCCGGTTCCAGAGAGGAAACCGCTCGGAGAACTTTCGCAAGGCTCACGCTACTTTCCGGCGGTTGGGTGGATCGTCGGGGGGATCGGCGCGGTGGTTTACGGACTGGCGGGCTGGGGACTCCCGCACATCGTGGCGGTGATTTTGGCAGTGGGCGCGATGGTGCTGGCGACCGGGGCCTTGCACGAGGATGGCTTCGCAGACACCTGTGATGGTTTGGGCGGCGGCTGGTCGCGGGAAGACGCGCTCCGGATCATGAAGGATTCCCGTCTTGGCACCTATGGGGCGGTGGGGTTGGTGCTGCTGCTGGCGATCAAACTCGGGGCGCTGGTCAGCCTCGATGCAAGCTCGGTGGCATGGACGCTGATCGCCGCGCAGGCGTCCAGCCGCTTTTTTGCCCTCACCCTCACCCGCTCCCTGCCCTATGTGCAATCGGAAGCCTCCAGCAAATCCGGAGGTTTACAACCGCTGCAAGGCGTTGATTTCCAAATCGCGGCACTGATTGGGCTGGCTCCGCTGTTATTGCTAGGAAGCTCCGGCGTAGTGGCCGCCCTGTTGTGCGGCGGTGCGGCGGTCGCTTGCGGTAGGTACTGCCAAAAACGGCTGGGGGGCTACACGGGTGACAGCTTGGGGGCGGTGCAGCAGGGCTGCGAAACGCTCGTGTATCTGACGTTGTGTGTTTAGGGAGGCTGGAGTGTGGATGCTGAAATCCTCTGGTTTGTGCTAGGATGAGGTGAATGAAGGATAAGGAATCGCGTATGAGTTCCAAAGACATCCGCTGGCGTCAGCGCTTCACCAACTTTGAAAAGGCGGTGGGAGCTTTGGAGCGCACCATCCAGATCGATCCGCTTTCCGAGGCGGAACGGGGTGGCTTGATCCAGTTCTTTGAGGTTGCTTTTGAACTGGCGTGGAAAACCATGAAGGATTATTTGGAGGCCGATGGGTTTGACATGCGAAGTCCAAGGGACACCCTCAAACAGGCGTTCCAAAATGGTTTGGTCAAAGAGGGGCATCAGTGGCTGGAGGCTTTGGAACACCGCAACCTGACGGCACACACCTATGACGAAGCAGCGAGCATCGCCGTCGAAAAACTGATCAGGGAACGCTACTTTCCCATCATCAAGGCGCTGTGTCAGAAATTGCAGCAGGAAGTCCAATGAGATTTGGACTGACCAAGCACGACACAGACCTGATCATCGAAACCTTGGCTGCCTTTGCAGAAGTTGAGGAGGCCGTGA
The DNA here is from genome assembly GCA_002726945.1 of Deltaproteobacteria bacterium. Lineage (GTDB taxonomy): Bacteria > SAR324 > SAR324 > SAR324 > NAC60-12 > UBA8110. The sequence goes on from PBTB01000063.1 coordinate 9,182, forward strand.
TTTTCGGCTCCCGTGCGATGGGACACGCCAAGCGCGGCTCCGACGTGGACCTTGCGCTCAAGGGCAAGCGCCTCGACCGCACCACCGTCACCCACGTCAAGTTCGTGCTGGATGAGGAACTGCCGCTTCCCTACTTCTTTGACGTGGTGCATTACGATGCCCTCACCAATCCAGCCCTCAAAGCGCACATTGATGACAAAGGTAAGGTGCTGTTCGCTGTGGCTCCACAATGAACTTGGTTCTGTGCTTGGAATAGGACGCGGATTCAACTCGTAAGTGCAACTCCCCGTCTGGTGAAGAGAGGCAAACGGGGACGACCTCCCAAGGTTCAACCGAAGGTCTCGACCACCGTGCGTTTTGATGCCGAGGTGCTGGAATATTTCCGGGCGACGGGCAAGGGTTGGCAAACCCGGATGAACGAAGTGTTGCGCGGGTATGTGGCCTCGCAACAGTAGCGGTGGCTCCAGACACGAGGATCAAACCACACGCTTGGAGTGGAATTTCCGCAGGGCTGTGCTATGATTGAGCAGGTTATGACTCACCACGGTAAGGAGGTGTCTGGAAGAGAATCGCTTGTTTAGCGGCTGGCATCGTGCCCTGCTGCTCTCCCTCCAACTGCCGGAGGACGCAGACGCACAGGTTCAGGATTCGCTGGAAGAACTGCACCTGCTTGTGGAATCGCTCGGCTGCGAGGTCGGCGACCGCATCGTCCAAACCCGTCCCCAAATCCACCCTGCCACCTTCTTCGGCAAGGGCAAACTTGGTTTCATCAAGGACACGCTGCATCGGTTGGATGCCGATGCGGTGGTGGTGGACCGCACCCTCAGTCCCAAGCAGCAGCAAAATTTGGAGCAGCAACTCAAGTGCCTCGTGCTGGACCGCACACAGGTGATTCTGGAAATTTTCGCCCGCAACGCCCGTTCCCGTGCCGCACAGTTGCAAATCCAGCTCGCGCAGTCGGAATACCTCTTCCCACGGCTGGTCGGCATGTGGCAGCATTTGGACCGTGAGCGCGGCGGGATTGGCCTCTCCCGGGGGATGGGGGAGAAGCAGATCGGGAAGGATCGGCATTACCTCCAGCGGCGCATCGCCAAACTGCGCACCGAACTGTCACGGCTGGAGCGCGAACGCGTCACCCAGAAGAAGCGGCGCGCCCACTGTTTGCGCGTCTCCCTCGTTGGCTACACCAACGCCGGCAAATCCACGGTGATGAACGCGCTCACCAATTCCGACCTGCTGGTTGAGGATCGTCTGTTCGCCACGCTGGACTCCACCACCCGGCTGCTGGAAGCAGGTTCGCGTCCGAAAGTTCTGCTCTCGGACACGGTTGGCTTCATCCGCAATCTTCCGACCGAACTCATCAAGGCGTTCCAATCGACCTTGGAGACCGTCCGGGATGCGGATTTGCTGCTCCACGTCGTGGACGCGAACGACGATTTCGAGGCGCACCTCCAGACAACCCGACAGGTGCTGGAGGTTCTCGGCGCAAACTGCATTCCCGTGCAACTCGTCTTCAACAAGACGGATCAGGCGGATCCGATGCGGCTCGGAATGCTGAAGCGGCTTTATCCGGAGGCCGTGTTTGTTTCCGCACTCAACGGTGGGGTGGCGACACTTCAGGAGCGCATCCAGACTTTCTTCAAGCAGCGCATGAAGACCGTCACCATCCGGCTCGATTACCAGCACTCGCAGCGGCTTTCCGACATCTACGAATGGAGCCGTGTGGATCACATTGACTACCGCGAGGAGGGCATCCTGATGACCCTCACCTCGCTTCCGGGCTACCTCAATCGGCTGCGGCACCACCTCGCCCCCAACTTCACGGAACTGCCCGCATGAACCACCGCATCGGCCTTGCTCAAGTCAACACCCGTGACGACGTGCAGGCGAATCTCCGGAACGCACGGGTCTGATGAGCGGTTCCATCGACTTGGAGCATTTGCGCGATTTCCGCAACCGCCTGCCTGTCAACGACCAGCAGCGTCCGGAGTGCTACCGCGTTGCTTTACGCTAAATTCGGTTTCAGGCCGTGCCTGCCCTTTTCCTCTTGCGCTGAAGACCCCAAGAGCGTGTGCATGACGCGCGATTTGCAGCAAGCGGAAGACTCGTCGGAAAGCCCGTTCACCTCGGTTTGACCTCCGATGAAATCATGATTGGAGCTTCAACCGGATCCCAGTGAAGAGCAACGCCGAGGCCGCCTAACCGGATTACTCCACCGTGACGGTGATGCGCTCGGACATCACCGGAGGATCGTGGGGCATGTGGGCGTAGTCGCCCATCACGATTTGGAGGGTGTGCTTGCCTTTCTTGAGATCAACCGTCTTTTCCATCTGGCCAAGGTGGAAGTGGAGGTGTTTTTTGGAAATCGGCTTGTTCGGGTTGGGAGGATTCACATCAATCAACAGATGGAAGTGCCCGGTGTCCGGCCAATCTGCCAATGCCGGGGCGATGCCCATTTGCTCCGTTAGCCCCAAGCGGATGAGGACCGGAGACGAAATCGTGTCGCCGTCCTTGAGGTCCACGAAATAGGCCTGCGCCCCCTCCGGAGATGGGGAATCCCCGGCCAAAAGCATCAGTGGCAGGATCAGCAGGCAGAGCATGAGAGTTATGGTTCGCATCTTTGTTTTTCCTCACTCACTGACAGGATGTGGGGGGATCGTGCGCAAGTACGCGATGAGGGCGTCCAAATCTGATTCGGTCATTTTTGCGTAGTTTGCATAGGGCATGGGGGGCATCATTTGCAGGCCGCTGGGGTGGATGCCTTGTGTGATCATCTTCTTGATTTCCGCATCCGTGTACCGACCCAAGGCGGTTGGGTCACTCGTGATGTTGGCCGCCACAGACACCCCCCAAGGACCGTGCATTTCCATGCCCCCCTGGCCAAGGCCGGGAAGTGCCATGAGCCCTTTGTAATCAGGTGGATTCATGAAGAGTTTCATTAAGCCTGCGTTTTTCTCCCCCCACGCCGTGTGGCACAGGGTGCAGTGGGAAACCGGCCCCGCAAGGTAGGCCCCATACTCCACCTTGTTGGTCGCCGGAATGTCCGCCACATGGCCAACGGGGGGGCCATACGACGGCGGAAGCGGAAAACTGTATTGGGAAGGCGGCAGGTCGTTCTCCACCGCAGGCAGGGTGCGCAGAAACAGCACAATGGATTTCACATCGGTGTCGGACAGATGCCTGTAGACTGGAATTAGCATCGGGAGGCCAATCACGCTGCCGTCGGGACGGATGCCTTCCCGAATCGCCCGTACCACCTCCTCATCAGTCCAAGTGGCAATTGGACCACCGGGGGTGATGTTGGACATCGAGACTTGACCGAAAGGCTCCTGATACACATGCCCCGCCATCTCCATGCCGGGGATTGGCCCCACCCGGCGATCGTTCTTGTTCTTCGTCAACGGCCCCATTGGGGTGTGACAGGATCCGCAGGCCGCTGGGCCGCGCACTAGGTATTCGCCACGCTCCACCGTGGGTTCGGCATAAACCGGCAGTGTGGTCGCTGCGCTGACCAGCAGCCCAAGCATCCAGACAACAAGTGTCCTCATTTTATCTTCTCTGTTCGTTGATTGAATTTACTGCTCAAATTGCTCACCAAAAGGCTGACTCAAGTCGGATGACATAAAACTGTAAGGCCGGATGTTCCCATGAGCAAGCCTTTTATAGTAAAAGACGTTAAGAACCGAACACTGTTATCCTGAGTTAATATTGTTTAATATCAATGAATTGACTTCCTGTATTTCTATGATGGCAAAATCCTGGTAGATTTTACTATTCCATTCAGTATCCCACCATCTGACAA
>PBTB01000064.1 GCA_002726945.1 Deltaproteobacteria bacterium
CGTAAGTCCTGATCAATAATTTCAGTGAGTTATGAGAACTTATGACTCTCGAGTATTCCAAGAAATCACCTTACAAGCGTTCATAAGTCTTTGCAGGTCAAATCCTCCTCCGACAAAAACCGGGGGATCCTGTCGTGGTTTATCTGATTGTCCAGCACCCTCGAGAGACCGGTCGCCGTGGTCTGCAACGAGGAGATGATCAGATGGTCCGAATACACTTCCAATAGCAACGCCATCATGTAAACCTCACAAAAATTATGTTCAATTCAACTTCAAAACAAGCAAAACTTGCAATGAACATGGAAACAGCTTTTCTTGAAAAACGCAACTTTCTTTGTCACTCTAAACAGTCGTTTATTTTTTTGATAAAAAACTTAGATTGCTGAAATGATTAGTAAAAATAATGTGATCCCAAATTCATCAGAAATCACGATTTTTATTTTTATTCAATAATTTCAGTCTGTTACAAATTTTTCGTGACATCAGTGTCTTAGACCGACTTACCTGGGACGACAGCCTCGTATCCGGTTCGTGTCCCTCGGTTGGGGAGTTCTTCTACGCCTTCCTGCCATCCCGCCTCGCGACGACGCAGTTGGCTTCGAGTAACGGTTCCCCTGCAGGGTCCACAGCGGACTTGCACCGCTTCACAACATGGCATGCCGGGCACATCTACCGTGTTTGGCTTGTTTCAGTGCGCCGTTCAGGTATCGTAAGTTCATGGTGAGTTGTGGGCAGTCCTTCATTGGTGCCCCTCCTGTCTGCCGGTTTGAAAGACGTTGAAACTGCTACGGCTCACCCCTTGCCGGCAGCAAGAGATACACTGACGAGTTGAATCCAAGGAATCAAGCAATGACAAACAAAAAAGGCAGACTTGCGGGAAAAGTAGCGGTTGTCACTGGTGGCAACAGTGGGATTGGGGAGACAACAGGACATATTTTTGCTCGGGAAGGTGCAAAGATTATCCTCATGGCAAGACGCGAGGAACAGGGGCAGAAAGTGGTCGCTGCGATTCGTGAAAAGGGAGGAAAAGCAACCTTTATTGGTTGTGATGTGGGAAACAATGATTCCGTGCAGGAAGCAGTCCGTAAAGCAGCATCCACCTACGGGCGTATTGATGTACTATTTAATAATGCAGGAGGGGGGGCAGGCAACAGTTTCCCCAACGAACCCATCGAAGAATTCCAGCGGATCATTCAAATCAATTTGACAGGAACCTTCTTTGTCAGTCAAGCCGTCTGGCCGCATCTTGTTGAAGCAGGGGGTGGAGCTGTGGTGAACATGTCTTCGCTCGCGGCACAACGTGGTTTTAGTCCAAAGATGCTCAAGGAATTTGGTGCAACATCATCATCATATTATGCAGCAAAAGCGGGAGTTGATGCCTTAACACGTTATTTGGCAGGCATTGGTGGCAGCAGCAACATTCGTGTCAATGGTGTTCGCCCAGGACAAATACTGACACCAGGTGCCACCGGGGGGACCAGCACTGATCCTGATGGAGGGCACCATGTGTTTGAAAAAATGTTTAACCATGCACAAATTGTTCAAGGTCCAGGCTATCCGGAGGATGTTGCCAATCTGGTCCTGTTTCTGGCAAGTGATGACTCCCGTTTTATTAGTGGAGAGATCATAAATGTCGATGGTGGTGTTGCTGCGAAACTTTGAGAATTTCCAGACCAGTTTGATGGAAAACTCACGGCAACCTTTCCGGAATGATCTTGAGTAAAAAATTCCCGCAGCAAGGGCGGGGTATTTAGTATGAGACTTCAAGTGGGTCTACAACAACAGGCAGACCCCAACAATTGGGCACCTCTGCACGGGATCATGGGTATGGAGTTGCGGTGGACTCCTCGGACAACCTCTACATAATGGGCTTAGGGGGCAACATCTTGCTTGTGAAGTACAACTCAGGTGGAGTCAAACAGTAGACCCAACTGTTGGTATCTGTATCAGGAATCGTAAATAACCATGGCTTGGGCAAAAAAATGGTCTCAAAGTTGAACTGATGATAAAGGATCGTAGCGCATTGTTCCGTACATTGGCAAGTGGTGGAGGGGCCATAGCACTTGCAGAGTCACGGTGGGTGTGGGAAAGTGCAGACTGCACCAACAAGGACAAGTGAGGATTGGAGGCAAGATGAGTCAACCGGAACTGTGGATGCCAAAAGCACGGAGCAAGGAAACAGCCTGTCAGGTGCCGGAGTCCATTCAAACGCGGGTTCGGGTTCGGCAGTATCAGGAACTCAAGGAGATTGCAGGAACCCCAGAACAGCCCCGCCTGATCGTGATTGACGAGCAAGCGTATCCTGAGTGGGAGGATGCACATCGTGAATTTCCATCGGAAACCGGCGTGCTGCTGCTTGATTTCGGATCACGTCCGGAGTTGACCGGAGACTTGGAAAAACTGCTGGGATGGGTTTCGGTAGCAGGACTCACAGAGCACCGTTGGGAGTTTCTGATCTCGCAGGCACTGGAGACGCTTGCCGCTCGAAACCGCATCCAGAAACTGGAGGAAGCGCTGGGAGAACAGCGGGACCGGCTGGAGGAACTCAACGAGATCGGAGTCTCGCTCTCCGGAGAGAAGGATCTGGCGCAGCTCCTGCGGCTGATCATCTCCAACGCGATGAAGCTCACGCATGCGGATGGTGGCAGCCTCTACCTGCTGAAGCCGATTCCGGATGAGCCGGAAGACCCGGACAATTACCTTGCCAACCAGTACCTGCGTTTTGAGGTGCTCATCAACGACTCTCGGAAGATGTCTGCCGATGCGATGTCGCTGGCGATCATGCCGGATTCGATCTACGGGCAGGTGATCCTCAGGGGCAAGCCGATCCTGCTTGACGACGTTTACGACCTGCCCCCGGACGGGTCGTTGCAGTGGGACGGCAAAGCGGTGGACGAACGCTACGACTATCGCACCAAGTCGATGCTCATGGTCCCCTTGCTCACCCACGAGGGACGGGTGGTCGGCATCCTCCAACTGCTCAACCGCAAGCAGCACCGGGAGCGGGTGCTTGGTGACGTTGAGGATATCCTCAAGGAGGTGTGCCCCTTCGACAACGAAGATCTGCGGGTGATCGAGTCCATCTCCTCGCAAGCGGCGACGGCACTCAGCAACGCTCAGCTTCTCTGCTCCATCAACATCCTCTTCGACGGCTTCATCAACGCCAGCGTCAAGGCAATCGAGTCCCGCGACCCCACCACGTCCGGACACTCCAGCCGCGTAGCCACCCTGACCATCGCGCTGGCGGAGTTGGTCCACCAGATGCCCACCGGGAAGTTCCGGGGCACGCACTTCTCCATTGACCAGCTTCACGAAATCCGTTATGCCTCGCTACTGCACGATTTCGGAAAAATCGGGGTCCGGGAGCAGGTGCTGATCAAGGCGAAGAAGCTCTACCCCAACGAAGAGCAGGCGGTGATGGACCGCTTCCGGCTGGTCCGGCAGTCTCTGGAACTGTCGATGACCCGGAAGCAACTGGAGTATTTTCTGGAAAAATCCCGCGAGGACGCGGTTGCGGCCTATGGGCAGGGGCAGCAGGAGCTGGAGGAACGCCTGCATGAGTTGGACGAGCAACTCAAGTTCATCATCCGCTGTAACGAACCGACCGTGCTGGCGCAGGGCGGGTTTGAGAAGCTTCAGGAAATCGAACAACTCCGTTTCGCCCACCCTTCCGGGGGGGAGGTGCCTTACCTCAACGCAGGCGAGTTGCACTCGCTGTTGGTGCCAAAGGGATCGCTGAACGAGCAGGACCGTGTGGAAATCGAGTCCCACGTCACACACACCTACAACTTCCTCCGCATCATTCCGTGGTCGGCAAACCTCATTCAGGTGCCTGAGATCGCCTACGCCCACCACGAAAAACTCAACGGTTCCGGATACCCGCGCAAGCTCAACGGGGAGGAAATTCCCTTGCAGGCCAAGATGATGACGATCTCCGACATCTACGATGCACTGACGGCGTGGGACCGACCCTACAAGAAAGCCATGCCTGCGGAGCGGGCGTTCAACATTCTGGGCTTTGAGGCCAAGGACGGGCACATCGACACGGACCTGCTGGAGATCTTCATCGATGCGAAGCTCTACATGTTGGTTTCCCGACCAAGGACGGGCTGAAGTTGACAGTATCGCCCTGCCGCTGATTTGTGCTACAATCTTAAGGATTGAGTTGTTGCCATGCGCCACTTTGACATAAGAATCATTCGATATCGAGAATCTGGAGTCCAGCAGCGCGTGGTCAGCGGTGTGTTGATCATAGCCGTGCTGGTGCTGGTACTTGCGGCGGGAGCCGGAGCGGGGGTGTTCTTTCACCAGCAGTCTCAGACCATCGTGGAACAGCAGCGCATCATCCGGGATCAGGAGGCGAATCAGGCCAAGTTGCAGCGCCGGGTCGATATGTTCGACGAGCGCGAGGCCCGCATCGAGTTCTTGGAGGATTATGTCGCCGAACTCAAGCAATCCGCACAAAGCAGCGAAACCGCCTACCGCAAGCATCTGGCACTGGTGCAGGGCGGGATGGAGAAACTCGAGCAGATTCACAACTTCATGTGCGGGCGGCTGAATATTCCCTGCGCTCCCAATCCCTACTCGATGAGCAACCCGCGTGAGGGCTTGCAGTGGCTGGAGATTTTGCAGCAGGATTTCACGCGCTTTGACGACGCCTTGCAGGAGTACGCCACCAAGCGGCAGACCTTTGAGGTGCAGGCGAACACAATTGCGCAACTCCGGTCGCAGATTGACGAAGCCAAGCGCGATTTGGCCGAACACATGGAATTTCTGCGCTTGCGGGAGGACACGGTGCGGCGACTCTCCCAGAAGATCAGCAAGGCCACGGGCATCCCGTTGGATGCGGAAAGCCGCTCATCGAAACCCACCAAGGCCAAGAACAGCGGTGGCCCGACCCTGCTGGATCGGATGACGCTGGAGGGTTCCGGAGGGCTGATGTTGCCTGAGAAGTTGCGCGGCTACCTCTATGCGAATTCCGAGAAGTACGAGTTCGGAGTCCGGGTTTACGAGGATTTGAGCGTGGTCATCGAGCGCAACCGGACACTCTGGCGACAGACCCCCACGGTCATTCCCGTGCGTAGTCGGCTCCTCTCGGATCGCTTTGGAAAGCGCCACGATCCTTTCACCAGACGTCAGGAGTTCCACTCAGGGCTGGACTTTGTCGCCCGCAAGGGGTCTCCGATCTACGCTCCTGCCGATGGCATGGTGCGTCGGGCGAAACGCCATTTCGGATATGGGCTGATGGTGGAACTGAATCACGGGCGCGGCTTCTACCCGAACAGCAAGAAGGCCGTCCGCTACCGCTCTCGCTTTGCCCACCTCTCAAAAATCGTGGTGCGGCGCGGGCAGCGTGTGAAGCGCGGGGATTTGCTGGGGCACGTTGGCAGCACCGGTCGGAGTACGGGACCGCATCTTCATTACGAAATTCTGGTGAACGGACGCCATGCGGATCCCCTCATCCCCGTCCGTCGGTTTGCTCCGGGCCAAAGACTCTATCATCGCTAAAGGAGGACCCCATGGCCAAGGCCACCAATTCCCCCCTGTCGCAGAAGGAACTTGCCTACCTCGGCGAGGATTTGCATGTTGAAGGAACCGTGCGTTGCACCAACCGGATGGTCATCAACGGCTCGGTGGAGGGGAGTGTGCAAGGCAAGGCCGAGGTGACGGTTGGTCGTCAGGGGGTGGTGCAGGGCAGCATCGATTGCTCGCAGGCCGTGATTTCCGGAAAGGTGCTGGGCAACCTGACTGTCCGCAATCGGCTGGAGATTTCCGGAGGTGGCCGCGTTAAAGGCGAGATCAACGTGCAGCCCGGTCAGATGATCATCCGAGAGGGCGCAGTGCTTGAGGGCAGGTGTGTGGCTTTGCCGCCCCAATCAGCCGCACCGCAGGCCAAACTGGCGCTTCCGGAATCGTCTTCCAGCGCCTCCTGATTCCCGGATTCCGGGAAGGGCTTGAGCCGCGCACCGCTCCAAATGCGCCATGGACTACCGCAAGACCCCACTACAACCCCAGCAGCGGCACCGCCGGAAGCGGTTGGTTTCCTCAGCGTCTCCCACACCTCGTCCTCTCAAGAATCAGGATCGTATTGTTTACGTCCGGGGTTTGTTTGTCCCACCGAAGGGTGAGGACGGCTTGCGTGTGGACCGCGAGGCGGCCGAGTGGCAGGCGTTGTTCACGATGGTGCTGCTCACCAGCTTTGTGCTGGTGATCGGGCTGATCATGGTGGTCGGGGATTACGGCTGGCTGGCGATCCAGCAACTGGAGGTGCGGGAGCAGCAGTTGCAGGCGGAACTGGTGTCCATGCAAGCAGACGAGGAACGCTTGCGGCGAAAAGTGGTCGCTCTGCGTTCCGATCCAGTCTATCTGGAAGCCACGGCCCGGACAATGCTGGGGTTGGCAAAACCGGCCGAGCGCATCCTGCGGCTCCCGGAATCCCTGCGGGTGGAGCAGGCCGAAACCAGACTGGCACGACTCAGTCGCTAGCCTGCACTGGAACCTCAGGTTGCAACGCAAGCAGCCGCTCCCGCATTTCCGGGGTCATCGGTACTTTCTGGTCGGTCCGGTAATCGTAGCCCCCCCCCCCAGCCCTTCCCCCTCAGCGTCCATTCACCCCAGTACACGGGAATCTGCTCTTTGATGACGCTCATTTTCAGTTGTGAAACCAGATGGTGGACAAATCAGCCAGCATAACGCTCCAAACCAGAACGCCAGGGTCAATGACAGCGGCAGACGAAAAATCCACGGATTCCCGACCGAGCGCCCTGATTGTCTGCAACGGCCAAGCACCTGCACGGGAGTTGCTGTTCCAGAAGTGGTCCGCCGTGGAGTTGCGGGTGGCAGCGGATGGCGGGAGCAACACCCTGGCGGCGCTGGGTTTGTCGCCCGATGCCGTGGTCGGCGATTTAGATTCGCTCCAGCCGGAGGTGCGGGAACGTCTGCCTCCCGAGGCGATTTTCCACGTCCCGGAGCAGGACACCAGCGATGCCGACAAAGCCATCCGCCACTGCTTGGATCGGGGCATGGCGGAAATCCATCTGTTTGGCGCGGACGGCGGGCGGGCCGATCAGTTTCTGGCAAATCTGGAGGTGATGCTGCGCTACTCCCGGCAGACGCGGCTGGTGCAATGGACCTCGCGGGAACGGATGGAGTTCGTGCACGATTCGTGGCAGGAAACGCTGGCTCCGGAGACGATTGTTTCGCTGCTGCCGGTCTTCGGCCCCGTGCAGGGGGTGGTCACCAGCGGATTGGCGTATCCGCTGGAAGGACACCCCCTGATTCCAGGACAGCCTCCCTCCGGAGTGTCCAACCAAGTGACCGATCACGAAACCGTGCGGATCACCTGCGAATCAGGAGCCTTGCTGCTCTGTGTCCAGCACACTCCGGATGCAGGAGCAGCCGTGTTTTCACGTTGACTTTCCAAACAAAACTGCAATACTTTCAAGAGGCTGTGGGTCGGTAGCTCAGTTGGTAGAGCATCTGACTTTTAATCAGGTGGTCCGGGGTTCGAGACCCCGCCGACCCACCAGCAATATCAGTGATTTACGCCTCTCCTGCCAAGTGTGACCTGAAGATTTGTCACACTTTTGTCACACTGGATCTCAAATCACCTACAAATCTGAAGTGTTTTTCGGCCCGAAACATCGGGAAGGATGCCGCTCTTCGCTCGGATACCCTTAACCCCTTCAGGTCAGTTCCTGTAAGGCTTCGCTGGTTTCCGCATTAGCACTAGAAACACTCTTTTTGAGCAATAAATGTGACAAAAGTGTGATATTTATCGATTGTTACACTGTAACTATATATAATTATTATATTATTTACAGTAGATAATATGATTGCATATCATGTTGCCAAATGTCGCATGATGTTGTATGCTGTTGCTAGTTGAGGTTACATGAACAATACGAATCCAAAGAGGCAACGTGGCAAACATCCGCAAACGAGAAGGTAAGAAGGGCATAAGCTATCAAGTCCAAGTAAGGCTCAAAGGTGGAGGTCTAGAATCCGCAACCTTCACCAGCCGCACAAAGGCGAAACTTTGGGCACAGAGCATTGAAGCTGCGATTCGAGACGGCAGGCATTTTACGGGGAGCAAGGCCAAGCAACACACTCTGACGAATCTGCTAGAGCGATTTCTTGAGCATCCCTCACTTCAGGAAAAGACGAGGACAAACTACCAACCGCAGTTGACGTGGTGGTCCAATCAACTGGGGAGCAAAGTTCTTGCGGACATAACTCCGGATACAATTGCAAAGCAACGGGACAAGCTCATCAATAAAGGATACTCAAACAGCAGTGCGAATCGTTACGTTGCCGCACTTTCCAGCGCATTTGGCATGGCGGTTAAAGAGTTTGGCTGGCTGGAGGTCAACCCGTGTTCCAAGCTTCGAAAGCTTGCAGAACCAAGGGGGAGGGTTCGATACCTTTCTGATGAGGAGCGCTCCTGTCTCCTCAAGGTCTGTGAAGAATCAGGCTCATGTGAGTTGCACATTCTGGTGGTGCTGGCCCTTTCAACAGGAGCTCGGAAGAACGAACTGCGCTGGCTAACTTGGGATGATGTCGATTTGAACCGGGAACTTCTCTACTTCAGGGACACCAAAAACAAAGAAGTTCGTAGTATACCTTTGCATGGGAAGGGGCTCAAGCTGCTCAGGAAGCGAAGCAAAGTACGTCGTTTGGACACCTCTCTCGTGTTCCCCGGCAAGAACCCCGAGCATCCGGTGAACTTAGAGAAATCTTGGCGGTCCGTCCTAAAAACCGCTGGGATTGAGGACTTTCGTTTCCACGATCTTCGACACTCAGCAGCATCCTACCTTGTCATGAACGGGGTGCCTTTGCGCAGTGTGGCTGAGATCTTGGGCCATAAGACACTGGCAATGGTCTTCCGTTACTCCCACCTTAGCCCTGATCACTTGCGAGAAGAGATCACTCGTACGCTGAAAGCTGTCAATTTGTAACCATTCCTTAAAAATAGATAGTCCCCCTCTTGAGTGTTGGTGCCTGTCCTCAGCTAAATTCGCCCTGTAAAGTGTTGGGATTTTGCAAATAGACGGTGTTTTCCGGTGCGTTTACCCCGGGTTAC
>PBTB01000065.1 GCA_002726945.1 Deltaproteobacteria bacterium
TCTGTCTATGCTGCATGATCCCAAGGCGTATCTATACGATATTGTGAAAGCGTGTGATGCGATCATCAGTTACACAAAGGGAATGGACAATGTCGGTTATCTTCAGGATCGGATGATCCAAGATGCAGTGGAGCGGAATTTCATCACGATTGGAGAAGCACTCAACCGTATCAAAACCGAGGCTCCTGAAATATCTTCTCAAATCGTGGATTCCAAGAAAATCATTGCTTTCCGGAATGTCGTGGTTCATGCCTATGACATGATTGAAAGTGAAGTGGTATGGGATGTGGTGCAATCAGAGATTGAACAACTCAAAGGTGAGTGTCAAAAGTTATTACAATAGTGCTACTTTAAAGAGGAAGTGGTCAATGCTCCAACTTCCGCAACAATCCAGTTCAAGCATTCGTTGGCTTGCGGCATCAGTCCACGACTGGTGATGAAGCCGTGCATCATCCCTTCCCCGCAGCGTTCCGAAACCGCCACTCCCGATTCCTTAAGTTTTTCACCATAGGTGTGCCCTTCGTCCAGAAGCGGGTCGAACCCTGCGGTGACGAGAACCACAGGCGGCAGATCATGGAAATCCGTCGCAAGGGGAGAGGCTTCCGGATCACGGAGGTCGTGTCCTGAAGGCAGGTCGTGTCCGAGGAACCAGTCGATTGACCGCCGGGTGAGCAGGTCGCCCTCTCCATTGCGCTGGTGCGACTCATGTGCTCGCGTCATGTCGGTGGCGGGGTGGATCAGCACTTGTGCGGCAATCCGGACTCCGCCACGGGCACGGGCGCGGTGCGTAACCACCACCGCCAAGTTTCCGCCCGCGCTGTCGCCCCCGACAACGATCTGCTCCGGATTTCCGCCCCACGTTGCAGCGTTCGCCTGCATCCATTGCACGGCGGTCCAGCAGTCCTCAACCGCTGTTGGACAAGTCCCACTCGAAGCACATCGACCTGCGCCTCATCAATGAGTCCGGAGAGCGGGGCGACGACCACAGGGTGGACTCGCTCGCCTGGAACGCCGAGGATGAGCTTGCGGGCAAGAGCGTCCACTTGAGGGGCTTCCCCAAGGGGCATCAACTGAAACTGTTCCGCTGGACGCTTTCCACCAAGCGTACGGATGATGTGGTCACCAACGACCCCGCTCAACTCACCACCGAGGCCGTGCAAGAAGCGTCCGGCCTGCGCTGGAAGGGCGAACGCACCTCACGGTGGAGGACTGGCCCCGAATGCTCGAAGGGGCCGCACTATGGCGGGTTCCGGGAGGCATCCGCTGGATTTGGCGCGGGACGGTTTACGAGCGCGAATGGCCGGGATCACACCCGTGAGGAGCAACCGCCCGTGACGTAGCGGATTTGCTTCCAGCGCCGGGTTTTGGGATTGAAGTGTTGCACCTTGAGGTGCCCGTTGGCATCGCAGGATTGTACGAGGATGCGCTGGTTGAGGGCACTCGCCTGCACCGGACGGTAGGTTCTTGATCCGGGAATGGTGGTTCTTGCAGACCACTGCTCGCCATTGTTGCGGGATTCTTCCAACTGGCTCCCGGCATTCGAGGCCGAAAACCGGAAAAGCGTGCCCTTCACACGCACCGTCACCGTGCAACCCGAAGCTGAGGTGCAATCACCATGAGCCGTGTGCTGGAGCCAGCCCGGCTGCTCCGGGGCACACCCTGCCATGCTCAGCACCACGAATCCGGCCAGACACCAAAATCCAAGTACTCGGCAAGCGGTGCGTTGGGTGCTTGGTGTTTTCATGCTATCTTGAAGAGATTCGTTGGCCCCACAGAGCAGAGAATCCTGTCAATGGACACGGATAAGTTGAGTTAGCAGATGTAGCGCAGGTCCGGGAGAGGTCAAGCGTTTTTTTCAGAAGAGAAACGCCGGAAGCTGAGTCGTAGCAACGAGTGGGCGTGGGGATCGCGGAGCAGCAGGACGAGGGCGAAATAAGCGAGAGCCGCACCGAGCAGGATTCCCAGAAACACGCCCCAGTTGGCAGCAATCAGGGATCCGGAGGTCCAATCCCACTGAAAGCTGATCCATGCGGTGAGCAGCCCCATCAGCAAAGCTGCGATAAACTGGCGCAGGAAATCCAACCCTGGCAGGGTACCTTGCAGCCGGGAGTGCCTGCGCAAACCGAAGGCGAGCAGGATGGCCTGCACCCATGTCCCTGCGGAAAGTCCGAGTGCCAAGCCTGTGACCTCCAGCGTTTGACTCAAGTACCATCCCAAGCCTGCGGTGATGACGAGACCGAGTGCGGCGATACGCACGGGGGTTTTCGTGTCCTGAAGCGCGTAGCAGGCGGAGGTTTGCAGCCGCACCAAGGCGACGGCGGGCAGTCCAAGGGCGAACGCCTGCAAGGCGTGTGTGGTGCTGCGGACATCCTCCAGCGTGTAGGCTCCGTGTCGGTAGAGCATGGAAATGATCGGCTCAGCCGCGGTGACCAAACCGAGCGCGGCGGGCCAGATGATCAATCCGGTGGTGGCCGCGCTGAAGCGCAGCGTCTTGCGGGCCTGTTCCCAATCCGCCTGTGCAGTGTGCTTGCTGAGTTCCGGGAAACTCGCGTTGGCAACGGCGAACGCGAACACGCCCAGCGTCAGTTCCGCGAGTCGGCTCGCGTTGTAGTAGTGCGTGACTTGTCCGGAGGGCAGAAAGCTGGCAAGATTGCGAAGGATGATGAGGTTGATCTGGTAAACCGCCACACCGAAAAGCGAGGGGCCAAGCAGCCGCAGCAGTCGCTGGATGTCCGGATCTTTTCCAAAAGGCCGAGGAGCGAACGGTTGTCCTGCACCACGAAGGGCGGGCTGTTGCAGCAGCACTTGCGCGATTCCTCCGGCAAGGACTCCGTAGGCAAGCGCAAAGATCGGCTGGTCGAGCAGCGGAGCCACCGCCAAAGCCGATGCGATGATAGCAAGGTTGAGCAAGATCGGCGCGGCGGCAGGCGTGGCGAAACGGCGTTCGGCGTTCAACACTCCCATTGCCCACGCGACCACCGAAACGAGCATCAGGTAGGGGAACATCCAGCGCGTCAACTTGACCGTCAACCCGAACTGCTCCGGATCGTCTGCAAATCCCGCAGCGAAGAGATAGACCAACTGCGGCGCGAAGACCATGCCGAGCGCGGTGATCCCCAGCGTTCCGAGCAGCACGAGTCCAAGGGTTTGCGATGCAAAATTCCGTGCCGCGTCCAGCCCGCGTTTTTCGCGGATTTCCGTGTAAAGCGGCAAAAAAGCAAGGGTGAGCGCCCCCTCTGCAGTCAGCCTTCGGAAGACGTTGGGAATGGTGAACGCCTGAATGAAGGCATCTGTGAGACCACCAGCTCCGAAGAAGTGTGCAATGACGAGGTCACGGGCGGCCCCGAGGATGCGGGAGAGCAGGGTGAAAAAAGTGACGGTGCCCGAATTGCGGAGGATGCGCTGCGATTCGGTTCCGGAAGCGTCTGCCATCACTCAGACATTCTTCGCAGGTGCGCCGCCCCGCGCACCGTTGCCACGGCGATGGCCTCGTGTCCGGTGCCACCGTCATGCAACTCAAGGTGAATGTCGGCGTCCTGCACGTCCGGAATCTGCTCAACGCACAAGCGGGCTTGCCGGGCGATTTGCTGTGCCGTGCGGATTTGCAAATCCGGATCGAGCAACAGGTTCACCTGCACGGTGAGCATCTGGTTGAGGAAGTGGCAGTAGATGTGCGTGATCCCCTTGATTTCCGGGAGTTTCGCCAAGCTTCTGCGAATGTCCTGCTCGATTTCAGACTGGGGCCGCATCAATTGCACGTTTTCATCCTCCAAATCCTGCTCTGCATCCACATGAACCAGCACTTCGTTAACCTCCGGGATTTCGTTGAGGACGCCCCAGCGCACACGTTCAGCAACCTGGTGGGCGGCAGAAACGGTCATCAGTCGGTCCACCTCGATGTGCAGGTCCACCAGCAGGTTCGGACCCATCGGACGTGCCCGCACCTCGTGAAAATGCTCCACGCCCTCAACCTTGGCCACCTGCTTGTGGATGCGCTCCAGCATGGCCTCGTCCGCGGTTTCATCCGTCAATTCCCGCAGGCTCTCGTGCCCCAACTCCACCGCGATGCGCAGAATCAGTCCGGCAACGAGAAACCCGGCGATGGGGTCCATCAGCGGGAACCCGAACTGCGCTGCGCCGATGCCCGCAAGTGACGCAACCGAAGACAGCGCGTCGGAGCGGTGGTGCCACGCATTGGTCATCAGCACCCGGCTGTGCTCTCGCTTGCCCACCGACCGCGTGACCCAGAACAGCCCCTCCTTGACGAAAATCGAAACGCCTGCCGTCCAGAACGCGAGGGGCGCGGGAATCACCGGAGTGTCGAGATATGAAAAAGCGTGAATTGCCACCCCAATTCCGGTTGCACCTAACAGTACGGCCACGAACAGCGCCCCTACGGTTTCAAAGCGGCCATGCCCGTAGGGGTGGTTTTCGTCGCGTGGCATCCGGGAAACCCAGAGCGCCCAGAGCGTCACCCCGTCGGAAAGCAAATCCGAGAACGAGTGTCCGGCGTCGGCAATCAGTGCGGCAGAGTTGGTGAGCAGGCCAACGAAGCCCTTGCCCACCGCGAGCAGCAGGTTGCAGGCCAATCCCAGCCAAGTGACACCGAGGGCTTCCCGGACAGGGCGGTGATGGTGGCGAGCGTGGGGCATCACTCAACCGTTGCGGCGTTCAAACTCAATCATGAACTGCGCCAGGGCATCCACACCCTCGTAGGGCATCGGGTTGTAGATTGAGGCACGAATTCCACCGACTTCCGAGTGCCCCCTAACGGAGTAAAGTCCCGCCGTATTTGCTTCGGACAGGAAGCGTTGGAGTAGTTCGTCGCTGGGCAGGTGGAAGGTGACGTTCATATGGGAGCGATGTTCCGGATACGCGATCGGGAGGTAAAACCCGGAGTGATCCAGTATCTTGTAAAGCCGGGCAGACTTGCGGGCGTTACGGCGTTCCATTTCCTCCACCCCACCCTCGTCCTTCAACCATTCCAGCACGAGCTTCATCACATACACCGCGAAGGTGTTGGTGGTATTCATCAGCGAGCGTTCCTGCCGGCAAAGGGAGTAATCGAGCAGCTTGGGGGTTTCCGGAAGGGCATGACCCAAAAGCTCGTTGCACACAATCACCAGTGCGAGTCCGGGGGGACCAAGGTTTTTCTGAAGTCCGGCGAACAGCACTCCAAAGCGCGAGTAATCCACTTTGCGGGAAAGAATGTCGGATGTCGCATCCGCAACAAGCGGTATGTCCCCGGAGTCCGGGATTTCAGGCCATTGGGTTCCATAGAGAGTATCGTTTGTGGTGATATGCACGTAACTCGCTTCCGGATTTATCCGCGAGGTGTCCCATTCCGGGAGACGAGTGTACTTGGAATCACTGCCGTCGAGCATCACCGAGGTGTTGCCGTATTTGTGGCCTTCCTGCTCCGCGAGCCGACCCCACTTTCCAGAGACGACGTACTGTGCATTGCGGGCGGGTTTCATGGCGATGAGGTTGAGGGGCACAGCAGAAAACTGCATCTGTGCCCCGCCATGCATGAAGAGGATCGAGTGTGAATCCGGCAGCCTGGAGATTTCCCGGAACAACGTCTGCACGTCTTCGATCAGTTGAGAGAACACCGGACCGCGATGCGAGAGTTCGACAATGGACACGCCCGTACCTTGAAAGTCCAGCCACTCACGCTGGACCTGCTCCATCACTGGAACAGGAAGCATCGCAGGACCGGGACTGAAGTTGTAGAGAGGTTGAGTCATGGGCAAGTGTGTTGACGATTTGTTCTTCACCACAGAGGGTGGAGGAATTGTACCTCTGTACTCTCGATGCTTCTATGGTGCAGTTGTTTTAATCTCTTCCGGTCTCAGTCCCCGCAGCTTGCTGCGAATCAATAGACCTAATGCCATACGTGATACCCCGCAGCTTGCTGCGGGATAGTTCATTTTTGGCGCATGTCGGGAAACAGGTGAAATGCGATCTGGTAGCATGGGGCGGCGCACCCGTGCTCACGCCCTGATGAGCGGTCTTTGCAGGCGCAAGCGCCGGTGCACCCCCCGGTGCTACCTTCCCAGGTGTCATCGCTTCATCTATTTCCCGATATGCGCCAAGATGGTATATCCATTTCAGAAAATCGCCTAGAGTTGTTCCGCCATCCAGTCTTCAAGGAGGCGGCGAGCGATGGAATCCTTGCGTGGTAACCGGAAAGTTTCGTCCTCTGGAGAGTTTTGCAGAAACGAGCGCGACACCCAGCGGGCGGATTCCAGTTCCTCCAGATGCACTTGCAGTTCGGTGGTCCGGGCCTGAGCACTGAAGCCGAGCATGATTGACGCAGGAAAGGGCCACGGCTGCGAGGAGTGGTACTCCGGGGTTTCGATCTCGATCCCCACTTCCTCCATAACCTCGCGGGCGACCGCGTTCTCCAGACTTTCTCCGGGTTCCACGAATCCCGCGAGGATCGAGTGCATTCCAGGAGGCCACTGCGTCTGCCGCCCCAGCACCACCTGATCGCCGTGGTGGATCAGCATGATCACCGCAGGGTCCGTGCGTGGAAAGTGGGGGGTGCCGCAATCCGGATTGGTGCAGGCCCGCTGATGTCCGGCTTCAGTGGAACAAGTCGCGGTTCCACAGGTGCTGCAAAATTGTGTGTGCCGATGCCAGTGGTTCAGCCCGCGGGCGTAGGCACAAATCGCTCCGTGCGTTTCCGGAAGCAAGAGGCCGACCTGACGAAGATCCTCAAAGCGCCCCTCCTCCTCCCACGGAGGTTCATCCAAGTGCGACAGATCAAGCGTGAAGTAATTCGCGCCCTGCCATTCGCCAAGAAAACGCCAGACCTCTGCCGGATTTCCAAAATCCTCCACATCAGGTGATTTTGCTGGAATCCAAACGGCCTCCAGTTGCTCCTCGCCGCACACCAGCGTGCGATTGCGCCACACCGGCACAAGCCGGGTTTCCGGAGCCTTGCGGAGTGCTGCAAGCCATGCTGCATCACCACGTTGGGTTGCCTTGCGGTCCAGTCCTCCGGAAGCATAGGCGTTGGAGGGTCGGGGCATGTTCAGCGTCGGGGCCGTGCTTTCAGCGTGACTGTAATCTCCCGCATCCGTTCCTCCCGGATGACGTGCAGCACCACCGTGGTTCCGGGTTTGCGGGTCTCGATCTGCTCCGCAAGGGCTTCCAGCGAGGTCACGGGAATCCGATCCACATGGGTGATGATATCCCCGCCCCACGGAACCTGAAAACGCCCCACCATGATGGTTTGCGAAGCTCCCCGGAGTCCAGCGCGGTCGGCAGGAGCGCCCCGCACGATTTGCGCGATCAGCAGTCCGTCTGGAACCTTCAAACCAATGCGTTGCAGGTAGGCGGTGGGAATCGGCTCCACCCCCAGCCACGGACGCCGAACGTAGCCGAACTCCAGCAAATCGGGAAGCACCCGCTTGGCGGTGTTGATCGGGACCGCGAAACCAATGCCGACATTGCCCGCCGCACCAATGATCGCAGTGTTGATGCCGATCACCTTGCCTTCAGTGTCTAGCAGCGGCCCTCCGGAATTTCCGGGGTTGATCGCAGCATCAGTCTGGATGATGCCGCTGATCTTACGACGGTTGGTCGCCTCAATCGTGCGCCCCAAGGCGCTGATGATCCCCGTGGTGAGCGTCTGCCGCAGTCCAAAGGGGTTACCGAGCGCGAGGACTTTTTGCCCGACAACCAAGTCCTCGGAATTGGAAAAACGCAGGATGCCGTAGCGGTTCTTCGGAGCCCCGATGCGTAGTACTGCGAGATCGTTGTTGGGGTCAGCCCCGATCAGTTCCGCAGGCCACTGGCTGTTGTCAGAGAGTGTAACAACCAGTTTCTGACCCTTCTCAATGACGTGGTAGTTGGTGACAACCGTCCCACGCTTGTCGATCAGGAATCCGGTGCCAATGCCCTGTCCGGTGGGCATGGGGCGGAAGAGGTAATTGTAATTGATGGCGATGCTGGTGATGTTCACCACCGCCCTGCTGGCTTCTTGGTAGATGCGGATGTTCTCCTGCTCGTCCGGAGAATAGCGGGGTGCGGCATGGAGGGGGAGTCCGAGCAGCAACAGTCCGAGGAGAAGGAAACGAAAAACAGTCAATGATCTTGCTTGCATGATGAACAACGTGGGTTAGGTTCGTGCCCCAGACAATGGTTGAATCGTGCGGGGGTTGGTGCTAGTTTGCAGAGCGGCATCTGCTACGGCACCGTTGAAATTTCACCTTTGACCAAACTTCAATGAAACTTGGCCTGACGATGGGCGATCCCAACGGGATCGGCCCGGAAGTGCTGCTGCGAGCCTTGCCGCAACTCCAGCCCTTTGACGGCTGGGAACCTCTGATTTTCGGTGATCTGGAGGTGCTGGAATCCGTGGCCGCACGGCTGGGCAGCCCTCTCCGCTTTCAGGCAGTTCCGGATGCGGACACCCCGGTCGCTGCTGGCACGATTCCAATTTGTAATCTCGCGGTCTCCAAGGGCCGCTACTGGGAACTCGGACGCTGCGACCCTTGGGGGGGTGAATCGGCCTTTCGCTTTGTCCACAAAGCCATTGTCGCCGCTAACCAAGGCGAGATCGCCGCCATCGTCACCGGCCCGCTCGCCAAAGCAGCCTTGCAAGCCGCCGGACATGATTTTCCGGGGCACACCGAAATACTCGCCCACTACACCAACACGCCACGCTCTGTGATGATGCTGGCAGTCGATCAACTCCGGGCGGTGATGGCGACCCTCCACCTCTCGCTGCGGGAGGCCATCGACACCCTCACTCCAGAACTGCTGGTGGACACCATGCGCATCACCGACCAAGCATTACGCCGCATGGGAATTTCCGAACCACGACTCGGCATTCCGGGGCTGAACCCCCATTCCGGTGAAAACGGGCTCTTCGGTTCCGAGGAGCAGGAAATCATCTTACCAGCGATTGCGCAGGCTCGCCAGCAAGGGATACGGTGCAGCGGGCCAATTTCTCCCGATACGATCTTTCTCCAGCACCAGCAGGGGTGGTTTGACGCGGTGATCGCGCTCTATCACGATCAGGCGCTCATCCCCCTCAAACTGATCGGCTTCGACCGTGCGGTCAACGTCACCCTTGGCCTGCCGATCATTCGCACCTCGGTGGATCACGGCACCGCCTTCAACCTTGCCCCCCAACTCAACGCCAATCCCGGCTCGATGCTCGCCGCGATTGCACTGGCGCGGCAGTTGGCCTCTGGAGCAAAGGACTCCGAAGCCCTCGGTTCGTAAATATGCCTCCGAAGCAGGGTAAGGAGGCGTCATCACAACCCCACAGCCCGGCTCGGGGTGGATCACAAAACCACCAAACTACGGCTAAAAGAGTTGGGGTTGAACTGAAGACCGGAAAATTCTAGCGACGCGGGCGTTCGCTGCTGGGATCGTAAAAGCCCCGCAGGGAGGCCCGTGCCGGGAAGCGCGCTCCGGCAACTTCGATCTCGAAACTGCCCGATTCCACGAATTCCCTGGTCACGCCTCCCTCGTTTTCAACGTAGCCCATACCGAGGCACGCCCCGATGCTGTGCCCGTACATCCCGGAAGTGACGTCACCCACGATCTTTTGGTTGCACCAGATCGGCTCATTGTGGTAGAGCAGGGGCTCTGGATCGAGCATCGCAAACTGCACCAGCCTTTTTTTTGGAATTCCCGCCTCCTTGATCTTCAGCAGGGCCTCGCGGCCCATGAAGCCTCCGGTTTTGTTCCACGCCACGGCAAATCCCAACCCGGCGGCAACAGGATTGTCCTCGTCGGTAATGTCGTGGCCCCAATGCCGGAAGGCTTTTTCCAGCCGCAGCGAGTTGAGCGCGTGCATACCTGCGAGCTTGAGATCGTGACCGGTCCCGGCGGCTATTAGGCGGTCGAAAATGTCCTGCGCGAATTCGGTGGGGATGTACAGTTCCCAGCCGAGTTCTCCGACATAGGTAACGCGCAGGGCCAGGGCGGAGGCGTAGCCGATTTCGATCTCCTTGCCGGTGCCAAACGGAAAGGCTTCATTGGAGAGGTCGGCGGAGGTGACTTCCGAGAGCAGCCGTCGGGCGTTCGGCCCCATCACGCTGAGGACGGCATAGCCGGAGGTCACGTCGGTGACGACCGCGTTGGCGTCGCCCGGAAGCTTGCGTCGCAGCCACGCCAAATCCCGCGTCTGACTGGCTCCGGCAGTGACGATGAGGTAGGCGTCTTCACGGAGGCGGGTGACGGTGAGGTCGGCTTCGATGCCGCCGCGTTCGTTGAGCCACGCGGTGTACACAAGCTTGCCCGACTCGACCGCAACGTTGTTGGCGCAGATGCGGTTCATCACCGCTTCGGCGTCGCGGCCCTGCACCATGAACTTGCCGAAGGAGGACATGTCGAACATCCCGACCTGATTGCGGACGGCAAGGTGTTCCTCGGCGGAGGCGGAAAACCAGTTCTGCCGTCCGTAAGTGTATTCGTATTTCGGAGCCGTGCCTTCAGGCGCGAACCAGTTGACACGCTCCCAGCCTGCAGTTTCGCCGAAACAGGCCCCCGCTAGAGCGAGTCGGTCATGCAGCACGGACTTACGCACACCCCGGCTGGTTTCGGACTGGCGGAAGGGCCAGTGCATTGCGTAGAGCAAGCCGAGCCCCTCCACTGTGCGGTCGTGCAAGTAGCGCTCGTTGTTCTGGAAGGGGAGCACGCGGCGGATGTCCACATCCCACAAATCAATGGGCGGGTGGCCGTTGACGATCCACTCCGCCAGCACCTTTCCGGCCCCACCTGCGGACTGGATGCCGATGGAGTTGAAGCCGGCGGCGACAAAGAAGTTGTGCAGTTCCGGGGCTTCTCCAAGCAGGTAACGGTCATCCGGCGTGAAGCTTTCCGGGCCGTTGAAGAACTTGCGGATTCCGGCCTCCTCCAGCTTGGGGACGCGGTGTATCGCGTTGAGCATCGCCGGTTCAAAATGCTTCCAGTCTTCCAGAAATTCGCCAAACGCGAAGTCCTCCGGAATCGTGCTGTGCGGACGCGGCTTGCTGACTGGTTCGAAGCAGCCCACCAGAAATTTGCCCGCGTCCTCCTTGATGTAGCACCAACTGCTGGGATCGCGCAGCACCGGAAGCGTTCCGGGCAGGCCGATGTTGTCGGTGACAATGTAGAAATGCTCGGCGGCATGCAACGGCACGGCGACTCCGGCCATCAGGCCCACTTGCCGACCCCACAACCCTGCGCAGTTGACCACGAATTCGGCGGTGAGGTCGCCCTTGTCGGTGGAGACTCCGGTGACGCGCCCACCCTTTTGGTGAATCGCGGTGACGGCGGTGTTCTCGAAAATGCACACTCCGCCCGACCGTGCGCCCTTCGCCATCGCCAGCGTGGTGTCAATCGGGTTGGTCTGGCCGTCCTTGGGCAGGAACACCGCCCCCACGAGGTCGTCAATGTTCAGCAGCGGGTGCAACTCCAGCGCCTCCTGCGGCGTGATGACCTCGACCTCCAGTCCGCAGCACTTCGCCATTGAGGCTCCACGCTTGAGTTCTTCAAAGCGTTCCTTGTCCGGGGCCACGCTGAGCGAGCCGTTCTGCTTGAATCCGGTCGCCTGTCCGGTTTCCACCTCCAGTCCGGCGTACAACTCGCTGGTGTACTGCGCGAGTTTGGTCATGTTCTTGGTCGCCCGCAGTTGCCCAACCAATCCGGCGGCGTGCCAAGTGGTGCCGCTCGTGAGTTCCTTGCGCTCCAGCAGCACAACGTCCGTGCGTCCGAGCTTGGCAAGGTGGTACGCAAGGCTGGTGCCGATGACCCCCCCGCCGATGATGACGACTTGGGCTTGAGTGGGGAAGGAGACGCTCATGAGGTTTGCTCCCGGATGCGGTTTGCTGAGACAAACGGATCCTGAAAAGTTTAGTCAACCGCAACAAACATGGCGAGGGGAATACAACCTCGATCACTGCCACTTATTATGAGCCATTACGTGCCGAGTGCCCAAGTTTTTTGTCCGGAGCAATGGCGTTGCGGACCAACTGCTTGGATGATTTATTGGAATAAATGCACCTGAATTATACCGTATTTTTTGGAGCTTCAAGTCATCGTAAAAGGCACATGGCGTGGTTTGTGACTGGAGCGATAACACTGAAAATCCAGACAAGTGAGATGGTATATTCATTTCAGGAAATCACCTGAAGTTCCTTGATGTCCGGAAAACACCCCTGCGCCGGATTCCCAAGAGATGTCAATGCCGTGATTGTGACGGTTCGACAACGACCCAAGTCTTGGACTGGTATAACGGCAAGAGCCAACAGAGCAAGGCGTATGAAGAGCACATTTTGCTCTGCTTAGTCAATAGTCCTGTATCGGCTTACTTTGGGGGGCGGTATAATAGTGGGTTCATGGAGGGATTGAATCACAAAATGAACTGCCCCGTTGCTTGCAGCGAGGCAGTTCATTATTTTTTGTGACGCACAAAAATAGAGCCTTGAACAGGCCCATTTAGGGCAACTTTTTACACAACTGCTCCTCAGGGTTCTGAAGAATATCGCGGTCTTCCCGCCTAAGTGAAAACGCACTCATCGTGTACTTCCCCAGCAAAAACATTCGTAATCAATAGCACTGAACTTCTCGAAGACAGACATGACCCTCCGAACGGTCTCAAGAAATGGAGCAACTGATGATTCAACCAAACACGAATTTCAAAACTCTAAGTGGATGATATACCATGAGAAATGTCTTTTTAGTATTGACATCATGGCCAACCCTCGGGTTTGTTGTCGTGTTGATTGTGAAGCTTTGGGTCTAATACCCCGCCCCTTGGGGCGAAAATTGAGTTTGGTTTTGCCAAGCTTTTCTCAAAAGCGTCCAA
>PBTB01000066.1 GCA_002726945.1 Deltaproteobacteria bacterium
CATAGACGCAGTTGACGACCCCGATGCCCCGGATCACCGACTTGGCGTTGCCGCTGTACTGACGGCGCACCAGGTCGATGTGCTTCGAGTGGGACTTGTCCAACACCGTGTCGTCAAAGACGACGTAGCCTGCCTCACTGGGCACGACTTAGCCGCGCACGTTCTCCCAGAGCAGCCGGGGGGTGATCCGCTCCCCGGCAAGGTAGCGGTTGACCAGATCGTGGCTGAAGTGCTTGGAGTGCTCGGCAAAGTACGTCAGCGTGTCGTTGATCTGCGAACTCAGCAAAAATTGGCAGGAGTCCAGACGGGTCATGCTTGATGCCAGCTGCTCTCCTTGTGTTTGTGAGTTGACTCAGGACTCTTCCAGTTTCTATCAGTTATAGTCAAAGCTACTGGTTCTAGGACACATCTTGGACTGGGATAAAAACCGCCAATTTATTGATATTCAACAATATTTATTAGATGTCACTGCCGTGTCATAGTGTTCGATTTTTAATGGATTTTACTATAACTTCAAAACGCCAGTGTGCGTAAGTCCTGTCCTTTTTGGCAACAATGGAACCCATCAGCGCCATCGTCACAATGGTGGTGAGGATCAGCGCCCCCCCGACCAGTCCTGACACGGTAGGGGTTTCGCCGAGTCCCACCCACACCAGAATCGGCCCTGCGATGATTTCGGTGAGGGACAGCAGGGTGAGTTCGACCGCCACTAGGTGACGCGCCCCTGCGGTGTACAGCAGAAAGCCCAAGCCGATCTGGAAGAGGCCCATGCCGCTGCTGTAGATCGTGTCGAGCAGGAGCAGGTGAAAGCTCTCGGTTTTGACCAGAATGCCGAGGGACGCAAACAGCGTGGCAAAGCAGCTTGCAAGAAAAATGGCGGGCAGCATGTCAACGGTGTGCCGCGCCCGCAAGGAAACGGTTAGTCCGGAGAAGCCCAGTGCCGCCAACAGCGCAAACAGCTCGCCCAGTCCACGCCCCCACGAAAGCTCCTCTCCGGTCATGATCCCCAATCCAATGACAGCGGCGGTCATGCAACCCCAGGTGTGCCTTGCGATGCGCTCTCCCAGCAGCATGCGTCCCAGCAGGGCCGTGATGAACGGAGCGGCGGCCAGAATGAACATCGCATTGGCCACGGTCGTGTACTCCAAGGCGAGGATGTAGGCCGTGAAGGCAACGCCGAGACAGAACCCGCCGATCAGGCCCGGAAGCCCGGCGTTGGAAAACGCCAGGACCACCCGCCTGCGGTAACGAATCCCCAACCAGAGCGCGAGCATTCCCAGCAATGCCGCCGAGCGATAGAACAGCACCTGCCACGGGGACGCCTCAGCAATCAGCCGATAGACCAGACCGGAGGTGCTCCAGAAAATCCCCGCCGTCAGCACAAGGGGCACGCCGAGCGCACGATTGGGACGGAAGGGTTCGGTGACAGACGGGGGCATGAAACGGTTCCGGAAACCTGAGACGGTTGCAAAGGGGTTGGGCAGGTGCGTCCCATCCGATAGACTGATGGTGGACGATCCCTCAAATTCAAGCAAATGGGCAGAATTCAGCTTGCCCTGCCCTTGACACGATTACAACTTCAACCTGATGCGTTTGACCCCATTCGCCGTGAGGAGGGCTTCACGTTGAAACGGACCCTCACCATTCCCTGCGCCTAGCCCTGCTCTGTCTCACTTGGCTGGCGGCCATTCTCCAGATTCTTTTCGGGGAAGGGGTGCTGCCCTTGACCAACGTGGGAGTCGTCTTTCTGGTCGTCTATTTTCTGCTGCTGGTGCTGCTGCATTTGCTCCGCAACTCTGGACATGTCCGGAGCGTGCTTTTGAACACACGGCATTCAATGCGCCAAACCGCCGATGACATTGTCGTCATCAGTGTCGCCATGCTGGTCGAGTTTTTGGTCACACGCACCGGAACCCTCTCGCAGATGACCGCGCAGTTGTACAGTGGCGTGATTCCGGGATGGTTCGCGCTGACCGTGACTCCCTTGCTGATGACGCGGGCCTCCTTTGTGGGCATCCATCCGGTGATCACCAGCACCACCCTGCTTGCCGTGTTCAGCGGAGGTGGCGCCGCCGTGCATCCCGCCCTGCTCATGCAAGCCCACCTCGTCGGCTGGGCCTCCGGAACCATTAGTTCGGTCGCGTCGCTTTCTGTGATCACCTGCGCGAACCTCTATCAGGTGCCCTCGTGGCAGTTCGCGTTTGGTCCGAATCTCTGGACCGCCATCCTCTTTGCCCTCGGTTCCGGAGGGCTGCTCAGCCTCGCCAATGTTTTCGTGAGGTGAACCGTCCGGGCAGTTCACCAGGACTGAAAGGATCCGGATCACAACAAATCCATAGAGGATTCACCAGGTTTCCGAATCCGGAGGTTCCGTTCGCCCTAAGTCCTTCGGCAAGCTCAGGAGAACCCCTCTCGAAGCCTGGCCTGAGCAAAGTCGAAGGGGGGAACTCCGTTCATGCTTCGACAAGCTCAGCACGAACGGAAAGTGCCACCACTACCCAAATTTTGCGCAAGTCCTGTCCAGATTCGGGTTGCTTTCAAAAGAGCAATGGGTGTAAGGTGTCTGCCGAACCATCGAGAAAAGGACACTCCCCACAGGAGGCGGACATGAAGACGCTATTCGAGCTTTGCAGCCCGCGCCAAGACATTCTCTCTGGCGGTGTCAACGAATCCGACTACGCCGCCGATCTCGCTCAAGTGCTGCGGGGTGAGGGTCCGGAGGAATACCGGGATGCCGCCACCTTCTTTGCAAACACGCATCCCACGCAGGGCTTGCGCGCGCTCTTGGAAAACGTCTGCCGCCGACTCAGCGGAGCCGGAGGGGAAGCGGCCTCGATTTTCCGGCTGGACACGCAGTACGGAGGTGGGAAAACCCATGCCCTGATTGCCTTGGCGCACCTTGTCCGCAGCGGCCACAGCGTGCCGACCCTCTCCGAATTCCTGAATCCAGAACTGCTGCCCACCTCAGAAGTGCACATCGGGGTGTTCGACGGGGAGAACTCCGACCCGTTCAACGGACGCTTGCTGGACGGCGGCCTTCGGGCCTACACCCCGTGGGGGGAGCTGGCGTGCCAGCTTGGCGGGGCGGCAGGCTACCGCAAGGTGCGGGACAGCGACCAAGAACGCATGGCGCCGGGAGCGGAAACCCTGCGCTCCCTGTTTGAGGAGCAGCCCTCGCTGATCCTGCTGGATGAGCTGTCCATCTACCTGCGGCGCATCCGTCGCCGGACAGAGGAACAGCAGCTGACCCCGTTTCTGACGAATCTCTTCAAGGCGGTCGCCGGCAGCCCAAATGCCGTGCTGGTGTTCACGCTGGCCTTGGACAAGGAGGGTCAGGCGCAGGACGCCTACGCCGAGGAGAACGAATGGCTCGGCCAGCAATTGCAGGAACTGACCAGTGTTGCCGGGCGCAAGGCAACCCTGATTGATCCAACCACCGAGGACGAAACCGCGCAGGTGCTGCGCCGACGGCTCTTCGGCAGCATCAACGAAGCCGGGGCCGGGGCCGTTGTGGACGCCTATCTCCAGCTTTGGCGTCGGCATGCGGACCAGCTTCCGCCGCCCTCCGGGGGGGAGAGTCCCGAGCTGGAGTTCCGCAAGAGCTTCCCCTTCCATCCCAACCTGATGCACGTCCTCACGGACAAGCTTTCAACCCTCGACCACTTCCAGCGAGTGCGAGGCATGCTGCGTCTGCTCGCCAGTGCCGTGGCTGAGGTCTGGGCAAGGCAGGAACCCGGAACCCACGCGCTGCACTTGCACCATCTCGATCCCGGCAACGACCGCATCCGCAACGAAATCGTCACCCGCCTGGGTTTGAAGCTCTACGATCCGGCGATCCGCAACGACATCAGCGATTCGGGCAGCGTCGCTCAGGAATTGGACCGCAAGCACCATTCCGGCCTGCCTCCGCTGACCACCCAGCTGGCCCGCACCGTCCTCTGGCACACCTTTGCCTTCAACGACCCCCTCAAGGGAGTCTCGCCCGATGAACTCCGCTTCGCTTTGCTGGCTCCGGGGGTGGACCCTAGCTTCATCAACGATGCTCGCCAGCGCTTCATCCAAAACTCCGGATACCTCGACGACCGTCCTGCGGCTCCCCTGCGGTATCTGACCGAAGCCAACCTCAACAACCTCATCCGCCGCAAGGAACGGGACGTTGATCCCGGTGACGTCCGGGATCAGTTGCAGGACCGCATCCGCCAGATTTTTCAGGCGAGACTCCTGAACTTGATCCCGTTCCCCTCCGGTCCCTATGAGGTTCCTGACGAAATCGGAGACGAACGCCCCCTGCTGGTGCTGCTGCATTATGAGTTTGTCGCCGTCGGCGGGGAGCCGAGTGGTGTGCCCATCGAACTTGCCGAACTGTTCCTCAAACAGGGCAGCCAGGGCCACTTTCGTCAATTGAAGAACAACCTCGTGTTTCTGGTGGCCGAGGCCGAGCGGGTGTCTGGCATGAAGGAGAAGATGACCCGCCGCCTCGCACTTGCGGCCATGCAGACCCCTGAGCAGATGCAGGCACTGCCGGAACACCAGCAACTCAAGGTGCAGGAACTCTTCCAGCGGTCGGAGCAGGAGTTGGCGGGGGCCATTCAGCAAGCCCACCGGCACCTGTTCTTCCCCAGCCGGGCCAATCCGCTCCCCGGTGGTGTGGAGCTGGCGCACGTCACCTTCGAGCTGCCAGCGACCGCCGCCCAGCCCGGTGCGGGACAGCCGCCCATCCTGCGCACCCTCAAGGACAACCTGAAGCTGCTCCGGGATGAGGACGACCCGCAGGCACCGCGCTACTTCCGTGACCAGACCCTGCTCAAGCACCGGGGTTTTGCCGACACCGCCGAGTTGCGCTCCGAGTACCGCAAGAACCCCCTGCTGCCGCTCATGCTTGGGAATGACAATTTTTTGCGACTGCTGAAGAAGGGCATCGAGGAGGGGGTCTGGATTTACCAGTCCGGCGCTTTCCTCGTCGGCCCCGGCGATCCTCCAGCGACGCTCAAGATTGACTCGCAGGCACAGGTTCTCACCTTGGCCTATGCCGGTGAAAAGCGTCTCTGGCCGCGAGCGGAGCCGGAGCCGGAGCCGGAGCCGGAGACGCCCCTTCCCGATCCTGGTTCCACACCCCCGGAGCCGGAGCAACCTCCACCGGAGCCGCCAGCGTCTGGAAAGGTTTTCAGCGCCGAGGGACCGCTGCGCCAAGCGCTCACCCAGCTTTGGGAAGCGGCGCGGGCCGCAAAGGTGGATGCGCTCAAATCCGTGCAGATGCGCCTGTTTGACATGCAGGAGGGCTTCCGCATGCTCCACGCGCTCTCGACCGTGAAGGAGGCCGACAAGCGAGTCGAGCTGGTCGGCAGTTACGAAACCGCCAGCGAAAGCCTCTGCACACTCGACTACAAGGGCACTCCGGAGGACGCCCTGCCGCTCAAGGACTTTCTGGAACCGCAGTTCCGGGCCGCAGGGGAGAAGGACTTGCAAAGCACCTGCACCATCACCTTCCGGAATGGGCTGGCCCTGGGCGGGGACGAACCGGAGCAGATGACCGAGCGGCTGGTGCGCATCCTTCAGGGACCGGCGCATGTGGATGCCTGGGCGGAGGCGGAATGAAGCGGAAAGCGGAACCCGCCTCCACGGACGGGAAGCCCTGCTACGTCCTGCGGGTGGAGCGACTCCACGGCAGCGACCAGCGCTTCAGCGTCTGGCAACGGCCTGCTGCCGCCACCCCGCATCTCAAAGCCCCCAAGCGCGTCGCGGGGTTGTACGGGCGCAATCTCGCGCTCTTCGAGTCGCGTCTGCTGCGCACCCTGCAAGCCGAGCGCATTGATCCCGCCGAGGGGCTGGAACCACAGCGGGAATTTCCCTTGGCGGAAGAAACCGCCCTGCGGCTGGGGTTGATCTTCCGGATGCTCGCCCCCATGCGCTCCCGGAACAAGATGACCGCCTGCCTCCAGGGCATTGAGGCCATGCACAAGGAGGAGGCCGCCTACTGGCTCGGCATGGCCCTGCACCGCAAGCACCCCCGCCGGGTGCTGATGGCCCTGCGCTTCCTGCTCACCGACCCCAAACGCCCAACCTGAAATCGAGGCCCCGTTGCATCAACCATGACCCGACGCCTCATCGAAACCTGGCTGCCGATTGCCGAACTCGGCGAGGAAAGTGTCCGGGAGCGCCGCTCGATGACGGCCCTGCCGCCAACCTATTACCTCCACGTCTGGTGGGCGCGGCGTCCGCTGGTGGCCTCCCGCGCCGCCGTGCTGGCCTCGCTGCTCCCGGAAGACGCCGACCCTGAAAAATTCCTGCACGCGCTCGGCATCCACGGCGATCCGGTGGCCTCACGCAAAAGAATTGATGCGGCCCGACGCAAAGGCGAACGGTTTGAAGGACAAGCGTATTCGTATCCTCGGGCGTTCTCCTACAAACCGAGCCTGGAAGAAGAGCACTGGGTCAAGAACCAAGCTGCGAAAATTGGCATTGAGAATCCGGTGGTTGTTGACCCGACTGCCGGTGGCGGAAGCATTCCGTTTGAGGCCGTACGTTTGGGGGCCAACAGCTTCGCCAACGACCTCAATCCGGTGGCGGCGTTGGTGCTAAAGGCAACCATTCAATATCCTTTAAGGCACGGTTACTCTGTCGCTCAACACTTCAAAACTCTGGCGGATGAGTTTGCGGAGCGCAGAGAAAAACTACTGCTCCTTGATTTCCCTCCGGAGAGCAGTCCCGATGCGGTTTCAACCAATTTCATTTGGGCGCACACGATCACCTGCCCGTACTGCACGGGACGGGTGCCGCTCAGTCCGAACTGGCGGCTGGCTCCGGACGGCACGGGTGTGCGGCTGCTGCCGGATGAGGCCACCCGCCGTTGTGGTTTCGAGATCGTCGGCACGGTCCACGAACAATCCGAGGGCACCGTCAAGGGCGGTGACGCGACCTGCCCGTTCCCGGACTGCGGGCGCGTGATTGACGGCGACGAGGTCAAGCGGCAGGCGCAGTCCGGGGGCATGGGCGAGCAGCTTTTTTGCGTGGTGTACAAACAACAACAGCAGGTCGTCACCAAGTCCGGACGCACCCGCAAGAAGTGGGTGCGCCACTACCGTCCGCCGCGTCCGCAGGACGACAACTCCGCAACCATCCGCCAGCGCCTCGACGAAAAACTCCCGCAATGGCAGGCGTGGGACATGATTCCGAACGAAGAATTTCCTGTGGATACCAACGACACCCGCCCTATTCAATATGGGATGCCACTTTGGAGAGACCTGTTCAACCCGCGCCAACTGCTCTGCCACGGCACAAGCGTGGAGGTCTTCCGGGAACTGCTCAGGGAACACGAAGCGGCTGGAACCCTTGATGAGGTGACCAAGGCGGCGTTTGTGTACCTGAGTTTTTCCTTGGACAAGTTGCGGGATTACAATTCCCGCATGACGCGCTGGCACAGCAACCGACAAGTGATGGTCAACACCTTTGACCGCCACGATTTTGCCTTCAAGTGGTCCTACGCCGAGATGGCCCCGCTGATCACCGGCTTGGGTTACGACTGGGCGCTTGAGCAGACGGGCAAGTGCATCAAGGAGTTGGTGGCACTGGTGGGGGTGGAAAGCGGTGCGCCGGATTTGTTTTCCGCTCACGCGGCTCAGGGCCAGAGCCGCGCACGGGTGACGGTGACGTGCGTTTCCGGAGACGACCTCTCGCATTTGGAAAGCGGTTCGGTGGACGCGGTGGTGATGGACCCGCCGTATTACGACAACGTGATGTACGCGGAGCTCAGCGATTTCTTCTACGTCTGGCTCAAGCGCACGGCAGGGCATGTGGTCCCGGAACTGTTCAGCCGCAGGCTCACGGACAAGGAGAACGAGGCCGTGGCGAACCCCGCCCGCCATGCCGGAGAGCGGGGGGCGAAGGCGCTGGCCGGACGCGATTATCAGGAGCGCATGGCCCGCATCTTCGCCGAGTGCCGACGGCTGCTCAAGGACGATGGCATCCTCACGCTGATGTTCACGCACAAGGCCACCGGCGCGTGGGACGCGCTCACGCAGGGGCTGCTGGAGTCCGGGTTCACCATCACCGCCTCGTGGCCCATCAACACCGAGGCCGAGGGCAGCCTGCACATCAAGGACAAGGCCGCCGCCAACAGCACCATCTTCCTCGTCTGCCGCCCGCGCCCGCAGGCTGCCCCCGACAAGCACGACTACTGGGAGGAGGTGGAGCCACTGGTGAAACAGGCGGTGCGCCAGAAGGTGGACGCCTTCCAGCAGGCGGGCATCCGGGGTGTGGACCTCTACCTCTCCTGCTTCGGCCCGGCGCTGGAGGAGTTCGCCCGGCACTGGCCGCTGCGGCGCGGCAACCCCAAGGAAAATCCCGCCACCCGCCGACGGCAGCAGTCGCTGCTCGCCGAAGCCTTCGACCCGTATGCGGTGACTCCGGAAGACGCCCTGGAGGCCGCCCGCCGCGAGGTGAAGCAGTGGCGCTTGGAACAACTGCTGCGCACCCAGCGTCAGGCCGAACTCGACCCGCACACCGAGTGGTTTGTGCTGGCGTGGGACACCTTCCGCGCCCCCCAGTTCCCCTACGACGAAGCCCTGCGGCTCGCCCGCGTCGTGGGCGTGGACCTCGACCGGGACATTGTGGGGCGCCTTGCCGAGAAGAAGACCAGCACCCTGATCCTCTGGGACAGTTCCAAACGTGCCGCCAAGGGGGCGCTGGGGCCTGCGGACGGCAGCCGCTCCCTGCTCGACACCCTGCACCACGCCGCCCACCGCGCCCGCAGCCTGACCCTGGAAGCCGCCCGCGAACTGCTCGACCAGAGCGGCGCTCCCGCCCAGCCGGGCTTCGAGAACGCCCTGCAAGCGGTCCTGGAGGTGCTGCCCGTCTCCAGCACCTTCACCCACGTCGCCGACGAGTCCGGCCCCATCGCCGATGCCGCCAGCGACTTCGAGGTGCTGGAAAACCTGCGACGCCTTGCCTTCAGTGCGCAAGTGCCGCAACCTGAACAACTCAAGCTGTGGCTGTGAGTGGAACCAGCAATGGATGCCTTACCTCCCCAGTGGCGCGACACTGTCCGGAAATGCGCAAAGCAGGGCGCAATTGAATGGCGGACCCATGCCTTGCACCGTATGCTGCAACGTGGCATCACTCGCGGGGAGGTGGTGGAAACCCTGCTGGACGGAGAATTAATTGAAGCGTACCCGCAGGATTCTCCGTTTCCACGAGGTTTGCTTTTCCACATGAACCAACAGCCACTGCATGTGGCTGCATCTTGTGACCTTGAAACCATGACGGTTCACATTCATACTGCTTATCGTCCCGATTCAGAGTATTTTCTTCCGGACTTCAAGACTCGGAGAATATCATGACAAACGAATCCACAGTTTGCGCGGTCTGCGGTGGCTCCCGGACAGCCAGCACCACCACCTTCACGGTGGACTTGAACAGTTCGCTGCTGGTGGTCCGCCACGTTCCGGCTTTGGTTTGCCGCCAGTGTGGTGAGGAGTGGATTGCCAACTCTGAAGCCGCACGTCTGGAGGAAATGGTCCAAGATGCCCAAAACCGCCATGCCGCCTTTGAGGTGATGGAGTGGGGAGAGCCTGTCGCCGCATGAACCGTTTGCGACCCTCCACGCACTTGCAACGGATCCGATGCCCCTGCGTGATCACAACTGGCAACCCGCCTACGATTCCGAATCGCGGGCGCTGATCCGGGAGTTCTACCTGCCCGCCCTGCGCCGCTCGGTGCGTTACGACCGCGCCACGGGTTACTTCTCGGCGAGCATCCTCGTTCACGTCGCCCAAGGACTGGAGGCTCTGGCAGCGCGGGACGGACGGATGCGGCTGATCGTGGGCTGCACGCTGGATGAGCCGGAGGTTGCTGCCATCCGCCGGGGCGAGGAACTGCATTCGCAGGTCGCCGCCAAAGTGCGCACCCTGCCCCTGCCCCTGCAACACGCCGCCGATCAAGACGCACTGGAACTGCTCTCGTGGATGATCGCCAAAAACCTGCTCCAAGTGCGGCTGGCCATTCCCTGTGACTCCAACCGCCATCCTGTTGCAACCTCCCAGATCTTTCATGCCAAGGGCGGGGTGTTCACGGACGAAGAGGGCGACCGGCTCGCGTTCAACGGCAGCATCAACGAGTCCTTGTCCGGCTGGTCGGGCAACTGGGAGAGCTTTCACGTCTTCTGCTCCTGGGAAGCCTCGCCGCATGTGGCTCCGGAAGCCCAACGGTTTGAAACCCTCTGGAAGGATCAGGCTCAGCGCTGCCGGGTGCTGGGCGTGGAGGAGGCGGTACGGGATCGTCTGCTGGAGTTCCTGCCACCGAATGATGAAGCACCCAAGCAGCTTGTGCAATACCGGATTGCGAACGAAGCCGAGGAGGTTGCAGAATCGGAACCAACCGCAGACGCATGGAAATGCAACGGTGCGCCACAAGAGCAACCGTCTCCAGAGCCTGCCGAAACGCCCGAAACTCCGCCGCCGCCCCAGTGGGCAGTGGACTGGGGCTACTTCTGGGAGGCCGCGAAACGTCCGGACGGTGGCGAACGGGTGGGGGAGGCCACCTCGGCCATCACGCCGTGGCCGCATCAAATCCGGGCGTTCCAGCGCATGTACGAGAACTGGCCGCCAAAATTGCTGATTGCGGACGAGGTCGGCCTGGGCAAGACGATTGAGGCCGGGCTGCTGCTGCGGCAGGCTTGGCTGGCCGGTCGGGCCCAGCGGGTGCTGGTGCTGGTTCCCAAGGCCGTGCTGCCGCAGTGGCAGATCGAACTGCGCGAGAAGTTCAACCTCAACTGGCCGATTTACGACGGCAAGGGGTTGCGCTGGTATCCCAGCCCCGCCTTGCAGGGCGACACGGAGCGCTTGGTTTCCCGGCAGCAGTGGCATGAGGAACCCTGTGTGCTGGTTTCCAGCCACCTGATGCGCCGCAGGGATCGCATGGCCGAACTGCTGGAGGCCAAACCGTGGGATTTGGTCATCTTGGACGAAGCTCACCACGCCCGACGGCGCGGGGCCGGAACGGGCAACGAAGCGGGGCCAAACCGCCTGCTGCAACTCATGCAGCGGATGCAGGAGCGCACTGAGGGATTGATCTTGCTGACCGCCACCCCCATGCAGGTGCATCCGGTGGAGGTCTGGGATCTGCTGAACCTGCTGGACCTCCCCCCGGACTGGCATCCCACGGCCTTCATCGAATACTTTGAGAAAGCTGCAGAAACCGGGGGTTCCGCCGACGATTTCGAGTTTCTGGCCCGGTTGTTTCGCTCCGTCGAGGAGCACTACGGCCTCACTTCGGAAGCGGAGGCCCAGCGGCTGACCGGCCTCACTCGGCTCGGGGCGCAGAAACTGCTCTCGGCCCTGCGGGATGCCAGCCCGACCCCCCGCAGGATGCTGGCGCCGAATCGCCGTGAGCGGGCGTTGCGCTTGCTGCGCATCCGCACCCCGGTTTCCGCCCTGATCTCCCGGCACACCCGAGAACTGCTGCGGCGTTACCACAAAGCAGGGAGAATCCGCACTCGCATCGCCTCCCGGCAGGTCCAGGACGATTTCGTGCAACTGAATGCCGAAGAGCGGATGCTTTACGAGGCCGTGGAGGACTACATCTCGACCACCTACAACAACGCCGCCCAGAACCAGCGGAATGCGGTGGGTTTCGTGATGACCATCTACCACCGACGGCTCGCAAGCAGTTTCGCTGCCTTGGAACGGACCCTGAGCAATCGGCTTGATAACCTGCGCGGGCAGACTCTCATGCTCGACGAGGAGGACCTCCTTGATGACGGACTGCGAGAAGAAGCAATGGATGAGGAGGAAGCGGAAGCCTTGGAGCAGGAAGCCTTGCGCAACGAGGAGGAAACCACCGTCGCCCACCTGCTGGAGCAGGTTCGGAAAGTTCCTGCCGACACCAAGGCGCAGGTGCTGCTCCATCACCTCCAGAGGCTCAGGCAGGACGGCTACAATCAGGTGATCGTTTTCACCCAATACACCGACACGCTTGACTTCCTGCGCGGCTACCTTGCAGAAAATGGGCGGTTCAAACTGCTCTGCTATTCCGGCAGAGGTGGCGAAATCCCCGGTGGTGGTGGTGCTTGGACAAAAGTTTCGAGGGAGGAAACGAAACGTCGCTTCCGGAATGGGCAGGCGGATGTGCTGCTCTGCACCGATGCCGCTGCCGAAGGGCTGAACTTCCAGTTCTGCGGCGCTCTGATCAACTATGACATGCCGTGGAATCCCATGAAGGTGGAGCAGCGCATCGGGCGCATTGATCGGCTGGGCCAGCGGTTTGAGTGTATCCGCATCCTCAACCTGCACTACGAAGACACGGTGGAAACCGACGTCTATGCCGCCTTGGAAGAACGAATCCAACTCTTCTCTCAGTTTGTCGGCAGGCTCCAGCCGATTCTCTCACGCCTGCCCCAAGAGTTCAAAAGACTGACTCTGGCCTCCAGAGAACGCAAAGAGCAGGCGCGTGTTCGCTTCCTTGAGGAAATCCAACAGGAAGTCCAGACTCTGGAACGAAGCGGCTTTGATCTGGACGAGATTGCGGCTTCCGACCCTGAAGAAGTTGAGCGTCCGGAGGCGCCCTATGATTGGGATGATCTCAGGCATTCGCTGCAAGTTCCGGAAGTGCCCGAGGGTTGGGCTGTCCAGCCTCTCAATGCTTCCGAGTTTCAACTGACTCGCCCCAGCAGCACCCCACTACGGATCACCACGGATCCAGAATTGTTTGAGCAACAGCCAGAAAGCCTTGAACTCTGGTCTCCCGGCTGTCCGGTGTTCCCAAAGCCCTAACGCTGCTATTTCTCTCGTAATCTCAGGATTCGCGGAGTACCATCCCAAAGTGCGAAAGTTCGCTCCACCACCAACCCCCTGTTGTTGAAAGACCAACGTAATTTTCGGTGGTGGCCCAATGCTAAATGATCGCCCTCGTCTCTGTTGTCATTCCCGCGAAGGCGCATGGGCATCAACTTAAGCCGAAGAACCGTGGAAATTGAGGTAGAGCGGGGTTTCGTCCCCGCTTGCCCCCCCCCGGCGGAGCGGGTGATCGTCGCGGATTTGTCTGAGGCTCGACTTGCCGTCGGCAAGCAATACGGGGCGGGGGTTTGTGTCAACGCGCAACAAGACGACCTGCTCTCAGTCGTGAATGACCTCACCAATGGAGTGGGGGCCGATTACGTTGTTGAAGCAGTGGGGCGTTCCAAAACCTTCCTCCAGTCCGTCGATCTGGTGCGGATGGCTGGCGAGTTGATGTGGTTTGGGCTGCCGAGCGTTGATCACGACATTCCCTTCCGGTTCCAGCAGTTCTTTCGCAAGCGGCTCAAGGCGGTCTGCGATTACGGGGCCCAGGACGAACCCGCTGCGGCTTCGTTCCGGGAGGCGCTGCGGCTCATCGCCGAAAAAGAGCTTGATGTGGAACCGCTCCTCAGTCACGTTTTCAGCGTGGAGGACATCAACAAGGCGATGCACCTCGCCCACGAGCCACAAGACGCCGGTGCTCTCAAGGTGTCCATCCATTTTGAATGAGGTCACATGTACGATGCTCCTGAAGAAAATGCCGTGAGTACGTGGTCAGCAGAAGAACGCGCCCTGCGGATTGAACTCGCCGCTGCGTATCGGCTGGTCGACCATTTGATGTAGCCAGGGAAGGCGGCCAGCTTCTCCCTCGGCGTCATCCACACCCCAGGCACTTTCGGGGGCGGTGGAGCAGGTCCAAGAGCGGGCTACACGTCCATGTCCTCAATCGTGTCGTTGTAGCTGAGCCGCCCCAGCACAAACCCGGCAACGGCGAGAACCACGCCCCAGAATCCGCCGGTCTGATAGGCAACCACTACCGTCGCACCAACGGTGACGTAGCGCACCGTGCGGTTGGTCTTGAGTTGGTGAACAAATTCTTCCATAGCGTTTTCTCAGAGCAGCGCATCCAGCGGAGCCAGATTTGCATTTTCAATGATGCGTGCGTGCGACAAGGCGCGGGGCAGCACACTGGAAATATGGAACTCCACCGTCCGGAGCTTGTTCCAGAGAAAGCGGGCCT
Organism: Deltaproteobacteria bacterium; assembly: GCA_002726945.1. Lineage (GTDB taxonomy): Bacteria > SAR324 > SAR324 > SAR324 > NAC60-12 > UBA8110. The sequence goes on from PBTB01000066.1 coordinate 14,008, forward strand.
CCTCGCTGGACTCCAGCAGTGTATCAGAATCCTTGCCTGCCGTCAACGTCTGCCACTTGCGTTGCGCCACCTCGGCCTGCCTCAGCAGGTAGAACGCACTCAACACGTCGCCCATCAGCGCCAGCATGTTGCAAGCGTACAGCACATAGCCCGGCTTGCCCCCCTGCTCGCCCAGACGCCGCAAATTGGCCATGCTGTCGAACATGAGGGTGCGGTACGCCTTCCACTCGTTGACCAGCCGCTGCAATTCCGGAGCAGATTCGCACTCGTCAAAATGTCCCAACTCCTGAGCGAGGCTTTCCAGCAACTTGCCATTGTCCACCGTGAACTTGCGCCCCACGAGGTCAAGCGCCTGAATGCCGTTGGTCCCCTCGTAGATGGAGGAAATCTTTTGGTCCCGGACGTTCTGTTCCAGCGGAAAGTCCTTGAGGTAGCCCACGCCGCCCAACACCTGTTGACCCATCACGCCCACCTCGAAGCCCTGATCGGTGCTGAAGCCCTTGCAGATGGGAATATGGAGATCGAGCAGATTTTGGTAGTGCTCCCGGCTTGCTTCCGGACCATGACGCGCCCAGTCCGCGTACCACGCCGCTGCGTAGCAAAGCCCGCGCAGTCCTTCGGTGACCGCCTTCATGTGCATCAACATACGCCGCACATCCGGATGCTCCTTGATCAACGCCCTTGCTCCGGGTTCGGCATCAGGGTGAGCGGACGGCCCCTGCGAGCGCTCGTTCGCATAGGCCCACGCATTTTGGAGGGCTGCGGCGGCCCCTCCCAAACCTTGCAGGGCGACATAGAGCCGGGCCTCATTCATCATCTGGAACATCTGCGCCATGCCCGTGTTTTCCTCCTGCAAGAGGTAGCCGTGGCAATTGGCGTTTTCTCCAAATGAGAGCATGCAGGTGGGAGAGCCGTGCAGCCCCATCTTGCTCTCGATGTGGACGAGCGTCACATCGTTGAGCGTTCCGTCCGCACGAGCCTTCGGGACAATGAACAAGCTGATGCCTTTAGTGCCTTCCAGCGCGCTCCCCGTGCGGGCGAGCAGCAGGTGGACGATGTTGTCCGCCATGTCGTGCTCGCCGTAGGTGATGAAGACCTTGGTGCCCTTGATCAGGTAGTGTCCTTCCGGTTGCTTGCTGGCCGTGGAGGTAATCTCACCCACCGCACTCCCGGCTTGGGGTTCCGTGAGGCACATCGTCCCGCTCCACTCGCCCCGCAGCATTTTTTCGCAGTAGACCTGCTTTTGCTCCTTCGTGCCAAACGCGAGGATCAGGTTCGCGGCACCGGTGGTCAACACGTTGGCAATGCAAAAACCCTGATTGGCCGCAAGCTGGGTTTCACGGGCTGCGGTGGCAATCAGTTCCGGGAGGCCCTGCCCGCCGTAGGCGGGGTCCATGCTGAGGCTCAGCCAGCCGTCGGCTCCCATTTTCCGCCAGGCTTCCGCGTAGCCTTCTGGAGTCACCACCGTGCCGTCTTCGTTGCGGCTGCCTTCCCGGTCTCCGGATTGATTGACGGGAGACAGCACCTCCTCAGAGAAGGTCGCCGCCTCCGTGACGGCCATCTCAAAAACCTCTGCGTCAAAATCTGCAAACTGAGAAAATTCGCACAACTGCTCGGACGGGAAGACGTCTTGAGTCATGAACTGGAGATCCCGGCGATCCGCTCGGTATTCGGTGCTGCTCCACATGATTCAACTCAAAGGAGGATTGGAGTGTTGCCCACAAAACAGGATAACGCACCTGCCATCGGCCATAACGGTGTTTGATCAGGAAAAATGTAGAGAGAGGATACTGGCGAGATAAAGGCGGCGTTCCGGCGTCCTCAGTCGTTCAACTTCTCAAAGACCACAGAGGCGTTGGTGCCCCCAAAGCCGAAGGAGTTCGACATGGCCGCTCGAAGCGTCCGGGAACGTCCGGTGTTCGGCGTCACATCCAATTCACATTCTGGGTCAAGGTTCTCGACATTGATCGTTGGAGGCACAAAATCCTCCTCCAGTGCCTTGACCGTGAAGACCGCCTCAAGCGCGGCAGAAGCTCCGAGGAGGTGTCCGGTCATGGATTTCGTGGAACTGATCGAAAGTCTCCGTGCGGCTTCCTCGCCGAGGGAAAGCTTGAGCGCATTCACCTCGTTGAGGTCGCCCGTGGGTGTGGAGGTGCCGTGCGCGTTGACGTAATCCAGCGCTTCCGGAGCAAGATTGGCATCGCTCAGCGCCATTCTCATCGCCCGCGCCGGGCCTTCGATGGAGGGAGAGGTGATGTGGTGGGCATCGGAACTGAACCCATAGCCCGTCACTTCGCAGTAGATTCTCGCACCGCGAGCCTGTGCGAATTCCATGTCTTCCAAGATGAGGATGCCCGAGCCTTCCCCCATGACAAACCCGTCTCGGTCCACGTCGTATGGGCGGCTCGCCTTTTCCGGCTCGTTGTTGCGGGTGCTCAGAGCATGCATGGCCGCGAAGCCTCCAATCCCCAATGGGGTGATGCTCGATTCTGCCCCTCCGGAGATCATCACCTGCGCATCTCCACGCTCGATGATCCGAACTGACGTGCCCAGTGCATGGTTGCTGGACGCACAAGCCGACACCGTGCAGGCATTGTAACCCCGTGCCCGAAAAAGCATCGAAATATGCCCCGGAGCGAGGTTGCTCAGGGTCATCGGAATGAAAAACGGGCTAATCCGTTTTGGCCCCTGTTGCATGTACACCTGCTCGTAGCGCTCAATGCAGCCCAAGCCCCCGATGCCCACTCCTAGCGAAACTCCAATCTCTTCTTCCCGCTCCGGGGTGATCTCCAGATCCGCGTCCCGCAACGCCTCCTGAGTAGCCCCAATC
>PBTB01000151.1 GCA_002726945.1 Deltaproteobacteria bacterium
ACCTTCTACGCAGTCATCGGCGGGGATTTCAACAGCGACCCTACCAGTGAAAAGTGGGCTGAAGACGATACCCTGAGCATGATTCAGGATGCGGGGTTCAGGTGGGCGGGGCAGGGGGTGGACCGCAAAGAATTGATCAGCTGGCTCACCGACGGCCGTTACCCTGATGCCGTGTTCGACCACATGATGGTCATGGCTCCGGAAGGGTATGAGGTCTCACAGTCGTCCACCCACAAGACGGACCGGAGTGTGTCAGATCATCGGGCGGTGATTCTCAGATTGGTAGACCTTTGGTAGAGATATTTTATAGATCCTATAAAACTAGGGTAAAAAGTGGCGGAGAGGGAGGGAATCGAACCCACCAAACCCCTTGCGAGGTTTCAACGGTTTTGAAGACCGCGGCCAGCACCAGCCATGCGACACTCTCCTTTATTGGCAATCAATGAGTTATGACGCCAGACGATCTCCTCTAATATACTACTTGTATACCCGAACATTGCAGAGCAGGATGGAACCCTGTGAGCAAGGCCAGCACGTTCCAGAAGGTTCAGGGCGTATCGAATTTGTATCATCGAGGAGGCCGCTACTATGCCCGGCTTTCCATCGGGGGCAAGCCAACATGGCGGAGCCTGGGTACCGACAAGATCAGGGAGGCGAAGCGGAAGCTGGCGCAGTTCTTCACGGGCAAGCCGAGCGAGGTGGCAATGCGGGAGGAACCTACTCTCTACCAAGCTATCGACCAGTGCCTCGAATTCAGAAGGAGCCGCCGCGGTGTCTCTCGGCCGCTGTCACCTGCCACGATCAAGACGCATGGCGAACTGCGCGTGCTCGCAAGGAAGATCCTGCCAGACAGGAAGTTGAGCCAGTTTCGGGACACGGACATCACCAATGCTATTGGGGCTTGCGGGCAGTCCGCCTCCAGGCGAAAGCAATGCTTTGAAGTGATCAAAGGCGCTTATGCCAGGGCCGTGACCTTGCGCCAGATCGACCACAATCTGCTGGAAGGAATTGTTCCTGACCAGGTGGAGCGGAAGGAACGCAACCTTCCTACTCGCAAACAGTTGGAGAAGGTCTGCGATGTGATGGAGGCCATGTTCCCGGAAGCAGGTCGAGCCGCCGCTCTCACCGCTCGGTTCCTGGCGTTTTCTGGACTCCGGATCTCAGAGGCGAAAGGAGTCGATTGGACACATATCAGCGGAGGAAAGCTGAAGGTGCGCGGACTCGACGGACGACTGAAGACGCGGAGGTCGCGGAGAAGCGTTCATATCAACGATCCGTTGCAGGCCACACTCGACGAGATTGCGAGTGTTTACGGGCGGAAGGGACCGGTGCTGCCTACGCACAAGATCCTCATCTATCTAAAGCCAGCCTGCGACGAGGTGGGAGTTGAGCGATTGACGCACCACGATTTGCGTAGCTGGTATTGCACCTGGTGCCTCAAATCCGGAATTGACGTGCCTACCGTCGCGGACTGGTTGGGAGACGATCCAGCCACGACGTTGCGGACATACGCACAGGTAGACGAGGAAGCTAAGGAGGAGGCCGCAAGGAAGCTGAGATGACCGAGGACGAAGAGTTTGACCTGCTCTGGGCTGAGATGGAGCGGATCACAAGAAAGGTGGACCCCCAGCGGGCCTCCAAGTGGGGCCTTGCTGTCGCGGGAATTATTCATTCGAGTGAGGTGCCGGAGGACGAGGAGGTTCTGTTCGGGAAGCTCCTCTGCCATATTCTCCGAAACGGAAGCGTTGAATGGCTGGACGCCTTCTACCGTGAGATTCGCAAGCTCAAGGTGGCGGCAGATGAACGCCCCAGGGTACAAGCAGAAGTCTGGCATGCGATGTGGGCTGTCCGGAAGAAGAGCGGCAGGTGGCCGGGGCGAAAAGAACTCCGCCAATACTTGGAGGTGAATTATTACAGCTACGAAAATCTGCCCAACATTGCTCACGACCAGACGTGGAAAAGGCTGTGCGTTTCATCGGGACTGAAGGAGTTCTGGGACGACCGATCTGGCGAAGAAGGTGAAGATTCTTCCGGGGTGACTTGGATTCCCCCTAAAAAATAGAAGGCCCTCACAAATACAGGTCCGCGAGTGTGAGATAAAGCCCGTCGGGTTTCGTCATGCTTTGCGCCGGTATGACAGCAACTACTGTTAGAACACAGACAGAACCGTCCCGGTGGGACGAGTTGAAGCGGGAGCGGGCTCTATTGAGCATCCCAGAATTTTGCAGCGTGCTCGGATGGCACCGGTCGAAATACTACCGGCACAAAAACTCCATCCGGACCGTGGAAGGCTACGGCAATCCGATGATTCCGATTGGCGAGGTCAGCAAGATTCTCGGCGGCGAACCCCAACCACTCGAGCGATGAAGATTGCAGACAACCTAGTTCCGAAGAAACGCGTAAGTCGCTACTTGAATCGAGTACCCCAAGACGGCGAGATAAGCGTTCTGTTCCTCGGCGATCCGACCGGAGGGTATGAGTGGTGGACATCGTCACCGGAAGGCAAGCGAGTCGCCAACCGGGTTCCCCTCGGCGGGGAGAAACCTGACAAGGATGCAAAATTGGTGTGGATTTGTCCGATTTTGGACATGGCTGACAAAAAGAAAAAGATCTGGGTGATCAGCCAGAAGTCGATCCAGCGCCAGATTAGCGCGTGCTGCGAGGCGGACGGTCTCGAGGACGGCGCGGTGGAGGTGATCGTCCGGCGCCTTGGAGCCGGGATGGACTCCGTTTACTCGGTCAGCACTCGCGCCCTCGACGACGGCGAGAACTTCCGCGCGGCGAACCGCGAGGAGATGGAGTTGGGGTGTGATCCAGCGGCATTGTTCAGCAGCGGCGACCCGTTCGCCTGCTCCTACTAACCAAACAGAGAGGGCGGCGACCCGGGGAGCTTTGTAAGTCCTCCCGGGTCGCGCCTCGACTTATCATGAAGTTACCGACGATTGAAACCGGTGAGGTGAATCTAACACCTCCCGAGTTAGGTGTCCACACTTGGTGCCTGGAGGCCGCATGGAAATGTCGCGGCGCCGGGCTGACTCCGGGAGCTGCGGTGGCGGCAATCCGGAACACCGAGGGACAATTACGAGCAGGCCGAAAGTTCGCCTTTCAGGAGGTGGAGCGAGCGGTCACCAGGGCCTACGATGCCAAACCCGTTGTGGCGCGGAAATCCAAGGCGAAAACTGTCGCGAAATTCCAGGACCGGGTGGCAACCAATGCCGTTGAGATGGAGGATTTGCGAACCATGTCTCCGTGGCCTCGACCGGAACTAATCACCGCGGAAATGGCGGTTGATTTGCTGTTTCCGGATGACGGTGCGCTGCTGTGCATGGCGAAAGAGACCCGCAAGGCCTACACGGCGACCCGGGACCACTGGCTCAAGAAGGAACACCTCCATTCGCTCCTGGTGCCGAATCTGGCGACCTCGATGACCGGCAAGACGCAGGACGGGCACCTCTCGAAACGGTGCAACCAACAGTTCCCGGACAGAACCTACGCCGTCGTTGAATTTGACGACGGTGCATCGCTGGCGGAACAGGCTGGGCGAGCATTGTATCTGGGCAAGATCCTGCCGCTGACGCTCGTTTGTCATTCCGGCAACAAGTCATTGCACTGCTGGTTTCTGGCGGCAGGCGAAGACGAGGACAATGTGCTTTCGTTCTACGACGTTGCGATCTCACTGGGCGCGGACCGGGTAGGGCGGACTCGATGCCAACTGATGCGGACGCCGGGAGCGTGGCGAGTCTTTCCGGGCGGGTTCGAGGAGACCGAATCGACGCTGACGTTTTCGGCAGAGGGTATTCGTCAAAAGGTTCACTATTTCAACTGGGCGAACGCATGGACCTCGACGCATTAGAGGCGGCCCGGGTGGACGCATTGTTGGCGTCGGTATGCGAAGACTACTTCTATACCGGATCGAAATACCTGGTGGACTATGCCGGGAGATACATACCGATCGACAAGTCGTCTCTCCGCTACCGTTTGAGCAAACCACTAGGAGAGGATTCGCGTGGGATTTCTGACGCTGTTTGCACCATCGAAGACAACCGGTATGTGTCCTACTGCGGGCCACTGGCCGGACGAGACCGTGGACTTCACCGGACTGCCGACGGGGCCAGCATCCTCGCGACCGAATCACCGGTGGTAATTAAGTCGCGGCCGGGACAGTGGGATAAAATCCGTGCGCTTCTTGACGGATTGTTCGGCGACGACGAATACGACCAGATGCAATTCTTCCTTGCCTGGATGAAATCCGCGCGGGTCGCAATGCTCGCCCGGGAACCGTCTCCGGCCCATCTGCTTGCGCTCGTGGGGCCGAAAGCCTGCGGCAAAACGCAACTGGTGCAGCGGGTGATCAAGCCGGCAATGGGAGGTCGGGAATCCAATCCGGCAGCCTACTTCAGCGGCGGGCGATTCAATGGCGATCTCGTAAAAGCGGAGCTTCTGGTCATGGACGACGAGACATTGCCGATCACTCCGCTCGCGCGGCAGACGTTCAAACAGCGCGTGAAGAATTTCCTGTATTCCGCCGCGCCTCGGATTGAGGCAAAGGGCCAGGATGCGTTCACCTTCCAGGGTTTGTGGCGAGCCGTGGTTTGCTGCAATCTGGCGGAGGACGACCTCCGGGCCTTGCCGCCCGTGGACAGCGGGACCGAGGACAAGCTGATCTTCCTCAAGTGCTCTCCTGCGTTTGACACCCGGCTCGACGCCGAAAAGTTTCGCCATTGGTGCGAGATGGTGAAATTGGAACTCCCAGCCTTTCTGGATTTCGTCGAGAACTATGAGGTTGCGTCGGCAATCCGTGGCGGCAGGGGAGGGGTGGAAGGTTGGCAGCACCCCGGCATCATGGCCGAGATCCATCGCAACGAGGGCTGGCGATCGCTGCTGGAACTTGTGGACATGGCTGACCGGTCAGTGCGGATCGAATTCAACTTGCCGTGGCGCGGGACAGCGAAACAGCTCGAGACAATCTTGACCGAGGCCTCGGAGACTCATCGCCACGCGAGAAAACTTCTCGATGGATACTTCAACAAATGTGGAACCCTGCTCGGTCAGGCCTCCCGGCTGTCCGACCGCGTGTATTCGGGACCGGCGCAGGACGGTTACAACACCTGGCGAATCGAGGACCGCGAACAAGTGGAGCAAGTGGAGCACTTTTGAAGGTTCTTCTCGAGAGTGACTCTCCCTGACTCCCCTCAAACCGGGGAGGCCGCTCCACTTGTTCCACTTAGGAACGGTTTGGGAACCCTACAGGTCGCTCAGACCATCGAAAGGCCACATCACAGCGGGGAAAAAATACAAAAGGTGTGAAACCTGGAATAACCGATTATTCCCTGACCCGATCCACGCGGATCTGGGCGGGGTGAGGGATCAGGGTTTCTCGCTGATCAGCTTTACAGGCCTGTCTGCAAAAGTCTCACCCCAGCCCTTCGCTTCGGGTTTGTGGTAGATGGTGGGGGTGCAAAATGAAAGCCATACACCTCATTTGAGAGAGAGAAGGTAACAGAAAACTCCTCCTCAGGTCACGACTGAAAAGAAAACCGGACTATTTCAATTTTGATTTTACTTCAACCTGCCCCAGCACTGTCCAGCCCTCCTTAACGAGTAAATCATTAGCCAAACGGATTGCCGGTCTCTTTTTCCAGGGGTCTTCAATCCCAAAACCCAGTTGGTAGGTTCCTGCTTTTGCTGGAGCAGGTAAAGTCGCCTTGAGTTCAAACTTACCGGGCAGCCATTTACGGACATCATCTTTCAGTTGAACTGAGGATAACACCGTTCCTTGATCATTCAGCCATGCCAACTTGATGAGCCACGGATAATAAAATGGAGCCACCCCCTCATTCACTCCCTGCAGAACGACCTTGCAATGAGCCCCGGACACAACACTTCGTAAATGGCGGATTTCAGTCAGCCGAAACTGGTATCCCATTTGCCGGACCAGTTGGTCACTACGCGCAATAAAATCATCTGAGGTCTTGGCTTCCAAGCCCGGCCCGTAAGGACCGACCCAGGAAAAATGTGACCGGCTCGTCATTGCCCGGGTGAACTCCCACCGTTTGCCTAACCATTTTTTGGCGGCATTAGGAACCATCTCCCCACCAACCACCGTCTGTTTCCAGGAATTAATGTGGCCAGACCGGCGCATGCGGGCGAGAAACGACCAGTCCTTTCCGTTATCGGTATCCTCTGGGAACATATCGTCGTGAAACCCAATGGACTGATACTTGGCAAGAGTACCATCGGCGTAACGGGCCATCAGTTGTTTATTGGGAAACGCCTTGAGATAGGCCCGAAGAACACGGTGCTGGGTGGCCTCAGAAGCAAACAATTCCTCACGCGGATAAGTATGCCACTCACCCCAGAACCCCAGGAGACCCAGTTGAATAAAAGCCACACGGGGATGGGTGTTGTAGCGTTTGCCCATGGCGGCAATCAACCGCTCCAGTGCCAGCACCATTTGCGAGTGGTTGTAGTCCGGGCTCTTGCCTCCTCCATGGGCCCGGTAATCTTTTTCAGTCACCCCCTTGGCACGCAGCCACTCAGGCAATCCCGAAGGCTTCTTTGGATAATCCACATAAACCCGAAGCACAACGTGCTTGCCGCTTGCCCGTGGGTGCGACCATTTCTTTTTCTCCCAAGCCTCAAAGGCATACCTGCCTTCAGCCGGTTCAAGTTCTTTCCAAGAAACATACTGAAAGACCATTGAGTAGGGCCGATGGATTTCCCCGGCGCTCGTATAGAGGCAATACCCCTTGAGTGGATTATCCAGAGGCCCGGGAGCCGATGCCGGCCGGGCAATCACAAGTCTAACGTCCGGTTTCTCAAGATCCGCCGACGACAGAATAGGAACCAGCAACAGACCAACCAAAAATATTTTGGAGAACGGAAACATTTCTACTGATTGCTAGGAAATTGCTTTTCCAGCTCTGATTTCCTGGATCTTCACGGGCCGGGGTAGGTGGGGGTGCAAACTTCTGGGAGCTCACGGCTCCGACTGAGTAGATGGTCGCTCCGAGCGACTCGATCTGTGG
>PBTB01000067.1 GCA_002726945.1 Deltaproteobacteria bacterium
GAGCGCGGCTTGACCGAGGTCGAAGTCAGACGGACCAAAGCTCCACCCGGCTTCGCCCAGGGAATTGAAAGTGTACCATTTTTAATGGATTTTACTATAATCGCTACAGCAACTCAGGAAACTTCATGGCTGAACAAATTGGACTCGACGCCTCCGGACATGATCTGGAATTTTTGGCGGATGTGCCGCAACGGTTAGAAGCGGAGGTGGCGCGGACGGAGATTTCGATGAGCGAAGTCGCCCGCTGGGAAGTGGGGTCGGTGGTGCACTTTGACAAGGTTCCGGGTGAGCCGGTGGATTTGCTCGCCGGAGGACGGCTTATTGCGCGGGGCGAGGTGGTGATCATCAACGACCGCTACGGCCTGCGCATCAGCGAAATCACCCACCCCGACGAGCGTGTGAACGGCAAGCGACGTTAGCGCAGGATGGACGCCATCGTCTCCTCGTAAGCAAAGAGCGCGGCGCTGCCGCCCGTGTGGAGGAAGAGGATGGTTTCATCTTTCGTGAATTTCCCCTTGCGGATGAGGTCAATCAGACCGGCCATCGCTTTTCCGGAATAGACGGGATCGAGCAAAATGCCCTCCTCCCGCGCCAGCATCGAGATCGCTTCCAAGGTTCCCTCGCTGGGAATTCCGTATCCTGCCCACACATAATCTCCGTTGGCCTTGACCCGCTCCTTGGGAATAGATGCTTGCAGGCCTAGTTTTTCTGCAACCCTGACGACCAACTGATGCACGGCGGCTTCTTGCGGTGCGGCGGGCTGACGGACGCAAATGCCGAGGATCGGAATCTGTGCGTTGCTACCCTCAATGCCTGCGACCAGTCCGGACTGAGTGCCCGTGCTGCCCGTGCCCACCATGATGCGGTCGAATTTCACGCTGCGCTCGTTGGCTTGATTGACGATCTCCAGCGCACAGTTCACATAGCCGAGCGCCCCCACCGGACTCGAGCCGCCTCCCGGAATGCAGTAGGGCTTTGCACCTTTACTGTGGAGTCGTTCACACACCAGTTCCGCTTCGGTGTTCATGTCCAGTCCGGGGTCATGGTACTCCAGCGTAGCTCCAAAGAGTTTGTCGAGCAGCACGTTTCCGGAGCGGTCGTAGGCCTGTTCGGTGTCCGGAACACGCCGTTCCAGTAAAATGTGGCACTTGAGTCCGTGGCGAGCGGCGGCGGCGGCGGTTTGGCGGGCATGATTGGACTGCACTGCGCCTTGCGTCACGAGCGTGTCCGCACTCTGAGCCAAGGCATCACCCACCAGAAATTCGAGCTTGCGTGTCTTGTTGCCTCCGGTGGCAAGTCCGGTGCAGTCGTCGCGCTTGATCCAAAGCTGTGGACCTCCAAGGGTGCGGGTGAGGTTTTCGAGCGGTTCCAGCGGCGTGGGCAAGTGCCCAAGCCGGACGCGGGGAAAGCGGGAAAGTAGCATGGCAGTGTGAGGCTTTGAGTTGAAAAAAAGCTGTGAAAATCGTCAAGCCGCCGCCTCAAACGCGACCCGCGCCGCCGCGGCCGTACGTTCCAAATCTCCGTCGGAATGCGCGGTCGAAAGAAACAACGATTCAAAGGCGGAGGGGGCGAGGTAGATGCCCTGCTGCAACATGCTCTGGAAGAACTTGCTGAAGCGGGCGGTGTTGCTCTGGAGCGCGTCCTGATAATTCCGGACGGGCGTTTCCGAAAAGAACATGCCGAACATGCCGCCCATCGCCACGGTTTGCAGGGGAAGGCCGACTTGCGTGGCCGTGCTTTGGAATTCCTGGGTGAGCCACGCGGATTTGCGGGCGAGTTCCGGATAGGGATTCTCTGTCTTGAGCAGTTCCAGCGTAGCCAGTCCTGCGGCCACCGCAATGGGATTTCCGGAAAGCGTGCCCGCCTGATAAACGGGCCCGGCGGGTGCGACCTTGAGCATGATGTCCTGACGGCCTCCGTAGGCACCGACGGGCAACCCGCCGCCGATGACCTTGCCGAACAGCGAGAGGTCTGGGATGATGTTGAACAGTTCCTGGGCACCACCGAAATCCACGCGGAATCCGGTCATCACCTCATCGAAAATCAGCAGAATGCCCGCACGGTCGCAGAGATCGCGGAGTCCTTGCAGGAAATTGCGTTCGGGTGCGATCATGCCCATGTTGCCTGCAACCGGCTCCAGGATGATTCCGGCAATTTCCTCCGGATGCGTCTCGACAAGTTCCAAGACGGAGTTGAGGTTGTTGAACTCGGCAAGCAGCGTGTGTTCAGTGAAGGAGTCCGGAACTCCGGGAGAATCGGGGATGCCCAGCGTGGTTGCGCCGGAACCGGCCTTGACGAGCAGGGCATCCACACTGCCGTGGTAGCAGCCCTCGAACTTGATGATCTTGTCGCGCCCGGTGTAACCCCGCGCCACGCGGAGAACGCCCATTGCGGCCTCGGATCCGGAATTGACCAACCGCACCAGTTCCACACTCGGTACGGCCTCGTTGATCAACTCGGCCAGTCGCACCTCCCCAGCAGTGGGTGCGCCGAACGAGGTGCCTTGACGCAGGGCGTTTTCCAGCGCCGCCGTCACCTGCTCGTGCGCGTGTCCCAGAATCATCGCCCCCCACGAGCCGATGTAATCAAGATATTCGTTGCCGTCAACGTCGTAGAGCCGCGAACCCTGCGCACGCTTGATGAAAATCGGGTTGCCTCCCACAGCCTTGAAGGCACGGACAGGGCTGTTCACCCCGCCGGGGATGCGTTGTTGCGCTCGTTGGAACAATTCGGAGGAGATTCGGGCCTGCATGGACGGAGTTGGCAGAGTTGTTGAATTCCGGAATGAAGGTTATCAGTTTGAAAATCCCCCCAAGACTTGTCAAGCCGACACCCCCAGTGATGCGCTTCTCTTTCCTAGTTCATCTCCGCAACTGGCGAGGTTGGAGCCTGCTGTTTGGCACCCTCGCGCTCGGCTTCCTGCCCTCGTGCAGTGGGCCAAACCTGCGCAGCAGTTACGATCCCACCTACGAGGTGATCGACCGGGGCGGGCTGGATGTCCTCATCCGCGGGCGGGCGTGTGCCGTGGAAGAACAGGAGGCCGAGCGCCTTGCACGGGAGACGGTGGGGTTCCATCTGCGGTCCGTGGTCAAGGGAGAGCGCTACCTTCCCAAGTTCCGGACGGTTCGGGTTTACTCCGACGGCAACCGCTGGTGCGCCGAGGTCGCGGTTCGTCCTCAAAAACCAGACTGAAGTTTGCAAACCTTCGGACTGCTTGCCTTTTCTCCGAGGGGTGGTAGATTGGATGAACTCGGTCTAGCGATCACAACCACCCGACCTCTGTCTGATTTTCCGTACCGATGCCAACTGACCCTTCCGAGTCCCAACCGCAGCGTTTGACGCTCCCGATGCTCCCGATGCGGGACATTGTGGTCTTTCCCCACATGACCGCCCCCTTCTTCATCGGTCGTGCGCTCTCCATCGCCTCGCTTGAAAAAGCCCTCGCGCAAGACCGCCGCATCTTCGTGGTCGCCCAGCAGGATCCGCTCGTGGAGGAACCCAGCGCCGATGACCTGTTTTCGGTAGGCACCATCGGACAGGTGCTTCAGATCATGCGGCTTCACAATGGGACGATCAAGGCGCTGTTTGAGGCAAAATCCCGGGGGAAGCTCTTGGAAGCCCGGCTGGGCGATCCGCACTACGCCGCGCTGGTTGAACCGATTTTTGAGGATGAGGAACAGAACCCGGAACTGGTTGCGCTCAGCAAGAATGTCCGCAGCGAGTTCAAGCGCTACCTGAAGGAGGTCAAGCGGCATACGGAGGGCATCGAAAAGCTGGCGATTGATTCCGAATCGCCCTTCCGGCTTGCCGACCGGATTGCGCCGTTGCTCAACATGGACCTCAAGAAGAAGCAGGAACTGCTGGAGATCGAGAATCCCCACAAGCGTCTGGAGGTGGTCTTTGAGCGGATGCTGGAGGAGTGCGAGTTCAAGAAGGTTGAGCGCAAACTCAAGGAGCGGGTGCAGGGCCAGATTGGCCGCACCCAGAAGGAGTATTACCTTAACGAGCAGGTCAAGGCGATCCAGAAGGAACTCGGACAGGGCGAGGACGGCAAGGCCGAGATTGAGGAGTACACCAAGAAGTTGGAGGAACTGCCGCTGCCGGAAGAGGCCAAGGAGATGGGCGAGCGCGAGTTGAAGAAGCTCAAGATGATGCCGCCCATGTCTGCCGAGGCGAACGTGGTCCGGAACTACCTTGACTGCCTGCTCTCCATGCCGTGGGAGGAGAGGACAGAAGACAAGTTCGACCTTGATGAAGCCGAGCGCATCCTTGACGAACACCACTACGGCTTGGACAAGATCAAGGAGCGCATCATCGAATACCTCGCGGTCGCCAAGCAGGTGGAGCAAGTGAAGGGGCCGATCATCTGCCTCGTCGGTCCTCCCGGAGTCGGTAAGACCTCCTTGGCACGATCCGTCGCCGAAGCCCTCGGACGGAAGTTCACACGCATCAGCCTAGGGGGCGTCCGGGATGAAGCCGAGATACGCGGACACCGCCGCACCTACGTCGGTGCACTGCCGGGCAAGATCATCACCTCGCTCCGCAAGGTGAAGAGTTGCAACCCGCTCTTGCTGCTCGACGAGGTGGACAAGATGACCCGAGGCGTGATGGGCGATCCAGCGTCGGCGCTTTTGGAAGTGCTGGACCCGGAACAGAACAACACCTTCATGGACCACTACCTTGAGGTGGAGTTCGACCTCTCCGATGTCCTCTTCTTCTGTACGGCCAACGTGGGGCAGAACATTCCGCTCACCTTGCAGGACCGCATGGAGATCATCAACCTTGCGGGCTATACCGAGTTGGAGAAGGGACACATCGCTTTCCGGCATCTCGTTCCCAAACAGATCGAGGAAAACGGGCTGAACCCGAAGCAACTCCACTTCCAGACCGCCGCAGTGGCCAAAATCATTCAGCAGTACACCCGCGAGGCGGGCGTTCGGAATTTGGAGCGCGAGATCGCCAAAACCTGCCGCAAGGCTGCAACGCTGCTGGTACGCAACCCGCGTACCAAGAAAATCAACGTCACGCTCAAGCGTGTCCGGGAAATGCTCGGAGTGCCGCGCTACAAGCACAACAGCGCTGAGGAGCAAAGCGAGGTCGGAGTGACGACCGGACTCGCCTGGACCCAGGCGGGCGGCGAGTTGCTCACCACCGAAGCAAGCATCATGCAGGGATCAGGACGGGTGCAACTCACCGGCAAGCTGGGCGACGTGATGAAAGAATCCGCGCAGGCGGCCCTGAGCTACGTCCGGACCAACGCAAACCCCTTGGGCATCTATTCCTCCGTCTTCAAGAAAACCGACATCCACGTCCACGTCCCGGAAGGTGCGGTTCCCAAGGACGGCCCCTCGGCGGGCGTGACCATCGCCACCACCTTGGTCAGCGCGTTCACCGGCATTCCGGTGCGGCACGATGTCGCCATGACCGGAGAAGTGACCCTGCGCGGCAAGGTGCTGCTCATCGGCGGTCTCAAAGAAAAGCTGCTTGCAGCCAAGCGCGGCATGATCCGGACGGTTCTCATCCCAAAGAGAAACGAGAAGGACCTCGCGGAAATCCCGGAGGAGATCACCAAGGATCTGGCGATCATCCCCGTTCAGCACATGGACGAAGTCCTCCAGCACGCGCTGGAACGGCTTCCGACAGTTGTCGTTGACCCGCCGGAAGATGCCAATGAAGAAACGTCCGATGACCCTATGACCGTTTTGCCGCAAGGAGATTACCCGGAAGGAGTTCCGGCCTATACCCACAAATCCTATTCTTGATCCCCAGCCCATCATGACAGAGCAAGCAGAGACCTCAACCTCGGAACGATCCAAGGTTATGATTGACGACATGGAACTCTCCGAGCGCGAGCAGGAACTTTTGCAAGCCACCCGAGACGCCGTGCAGCGTTTCCTTGAATCCGACGATGAGGTGCTGGCGTTTGAGCCGATGAGTTCCTATCGACGTCGCATCGTCCACAAGGTGGGCACGCATTACAAGCTCCACAGCCGCTCGCTGGGCGAAGGCGACGACCGTTACGTCTGCCTGCTGAAATCCACGGACGCGAAAATCTCCGAGACGCCGCGCCGCAAACCGCACGAATCTCCGGAAGCGCTCCGTGTGGACTACGGGATGGACACCTTCAATGCCAAGCCCGGAATCCAAGTCGTGCTGCGCAAGGACGGCAGTTTCGGTGTTCCGATGCGGGAGCGGGAATCGGAAATTCTTGACCGCCGGATCATTACCAACGGCCTCTTCCGGATTCGCAAGGGCCGCCTCGTCTGCAATCAGGATCAGGACTGGTAATCCTTGGTCTGCAAACTCCGTTCGCACTCACCTACCCCGGTGACGCACGCTATGCCCTCTGGTGCCGCGAGCGGGTGTTGCAACTCCACCTCGGTTCCGATCCCACCCACGAACGGGTTACAAAACGGGTGCGTTGCCAAACACAGGCCCGCCTGCTTTGCCCACCTGTTGCCCTTGTTGACCCCTGCCAAACAGCAGGTTTGCCGCCGGGGCATCAACATGAAACCCCTTTCGTCACCATGCCATGCATCTGTCCGTGCTTACCGACAAGCCGACCGGCTTTGAATGCCTCGTCGGCTACTGGCACCCCAGCGACCGCTGGGACCGCTTTGAAGTGCTGATGGCGGAGGATGCGCTTCAGGAGGAATCCCGCACTACACTGCCGGGCGGAACACTTCAGCAAACGATCTTGCAGGGATAATCCCCATGTTGCTTGCTACCTCTGCGTTGCTCGGATTGGGGGCGTTGCTGTTCATCATCTACCCCCTGTTTTTCCAGCCCTTGCGGAAATACCAGCCTCTGGTTCCAGACGCCGAAGAATTCAGCCAGCGAGACGTGTTGCTGGCCGCGCTCAGCGAGTTGGAGGAGGGTCAGTTGATGGGACGGCTCTCCCACGCCGACTACCAGCAGCAGAAGCTGGTGCTACAGCGGCAGTACCTTGCCGTCCGGGCGGCGGAAGAGGAGGGGAAACACGGGAAGCCGCCCGTCGTTCAAGACGCTTCCGGCATCGGCAATGAAGCGTAACGAAAGCGGTCGGGGGTGCCGAACTTGGCGAAGGACTGCACATAGTGCTGGGCCCCCTCCACAGTGGTGCAGTAGGGCAGGTTGTAGTGCAGGACGAGCCTGCGGATGTGGGTCGCGTCCATCTTGCGTTTGCGGGAGCGAGTGGTGTTGATGAGCAGTGCGACTTCTCCCCGGTGCAGAAAATCGTGGAGGCTGTCTGGATGCCCCGGCTGCATGCGGACGCACTGGATGTCCGTGATCCCGCTTTGTTCCAGCACGTTGGCGGTGCCCTTCGTGGCGATGATCCGGTAGCCTTGGCGAACGAGTTGCTGCGCGACCGGAACCATTTGCGCCTTGTCCACGTCCCGCACGCCAATGAAAACACTGCGGGAGTCCGAAAGCTTGGTGCTGTAGATCGCCGCCTGCGCCTTCATGTACGCCTCTTCAAAACTCTCTCCGCGTCCCATCACCTCGCCAGTTGACTTCATCTCTGGGCCAAGCTCCGCATCGGCTCCGGCAAAACGAGCAAATGGAAAGACGGTTTCCTTGACTGAATAATCGTCCGGAACGGTGTAGCGGTACCCCAATCCCTCCAGTGTCGCGCCCAGCATGAGCCGAGTGGCGTACTTGGCGAGCGGCTGCCCGCTGGCCTTGCTGACAAACGGAACCGTTCGTGACGCCCGCGGGTTGACCTCAATGATGTACACCTCGCCCTCCTTGATGGCAAACTGCACATTCATCAGTCCACACACCTTCAGTTCCAGCGCCAGCGCACGACCCTGCTCCTCGAGGGTCCGCAGGGATTCAGGAGAGAGTTGGTGCGGCGGCAGCACACAAGCACTGTCTCCGGAATGGACTCCAGCGGCTTCGATATGCTCCATGATGCCCCCGAGTTCGGCGCGTTCTCCATCTCCGAGAAAATCGACGTCCACCTCAACGGCGCCCACCAGAAACTCGTCAATCAGCACCGGATGCTCCGGAGCCACGCTCAGGGCTTCGGCAAAGAACTCCTTGAGTTGTTCTTCGGAATGCGTGGTCATCATCGCCCGTCCCCCAAGAACGTAAGATGGGCGCAGCAGCAGCGGATAGCCAATCTCGTTGCCAATTTGAACCGCCTCATTCAGTGAGCGGGCCATGCCGTTGCGGGGTTGCTTGAGGTCGAGCTTGCGGAGCAGTTCTGCAAACTGCTCGCGGTCCTCGGCGCGGTCGATACTTCCAAATGGTGTCCCCAACAGCCGCACTCCGGCTTCATCCAAGGCTTTCGCCAGCTTCAACGGCGTCTGTCCACCAAGCTGAACGATCACTCCCAAGGGCCGTTCCAACTCCACGATGTGCATGACATCCTCAAAAGTGATCGGCTCGAAATAGAGGCGGTCTGAGGTGTCGTAGTCGGTGCTGACGGTTTCGGGGTTGCAGTTGAGCATGATCGCCTCATAGCCCAACTCCCGGATGGCAAACGCCGCATGGACGCAGCAGTAGTCGAACTCAATGCCCTGTCCAATGCGGTTGGGACCGCTGCCGAGAATCAGCACCTTCGGTGCATCGGTGGGCAGGGATTCGTTTTCCTCCTCGTAGGTCGAGTAAAAATAGGGAGTTTCGGAAGGGAATTCAGCAGCGCAAGTATCAACCAGCTTGTATACCGGAAGGACGTTCCACTCGCGGCGCAGCTTGGAGACTTGCGACACTGTGACTTCAAGCAGAAAGGCCAACCGCTCATCAGAAAACCCGAGGCGTTTCCAGTTCCGGAGCATCACCGGGGTCATGTCACTGCGGCCTGTCTTCCGGATGTTTCGCTCTGCCGTGACCAATGAACGGATTTGCGCAAGGAACCACGGATCGATGTGGCTGAGTTGCTGCACCCGTTCCTCGCTCCACCCACGCCGGAGGGCATCGGCGACGAACCAGACGCGCTGGCTGCTCGGATACTGAAGGAGTTTTTCAAGCACCGCGTCCGGCTCCCCTGAATGTTTTGTGTAATCGGGCTCGTCAAGTCCGCAGGTTCCGGTTTCCATGGAGCGCAGGGCCTTCTGAAACGATTCCCGGAAGGTGCGGCCAATCGCCATGACCTCACCGACGGACTGCATCTGGGTGCCGAGCAAATCCGGCGTGGTCGAGAATTTCTCGAAGGTGAAGCGTGGGATCTTGGTGACGACGTAGTCGATGGACGGTTCAAAGCAGGCGGGCGTTTTGTGGGTGATGTCGTTCGGAATTTCATCCAGCGTGTAGCCCACCGCGAGCTTCGCCGCGATTTTGGCGATGGGAAACCCGGTCGCCTTGGAGGCCAGCGCGGAACTCCGGGAAACCCGGGGGTTCATCTCAATGACCATCACCTCGCCCGTTTCCGGATGCACTGCGAACTGGACATTCGAGCCGCCGGTGTCCACTCCGATTTCACGCATGATCGCCAGTGCCATGTCGCGCATCACCTGATACTCGCGGTCACTGAGCGTCTGTGCGGGGGCCACCGTGATGCTGTCGCCCGTGTGGATGCCCATCGGGTCAAGGTTCTCGATGGAGCAGATGATGACCACATTGTCCTTGCGATCCCGCATCACCTCCAGTTCGTACTCCTTCCAGCCAAGGATGGATTGCTCCACCAGCACCTCGCTCGTGGGGGAGACGGTCAGTCCTCCGGAAACGATGTTGTGCAGTTGCTCGGGGGTGTACGCGATGCCGCCTCCGGAACCTCCCAGCGTGAAGGACGGGCGGACGATGAGCGGGTAGGGGGTGGTTTTCGCAAAAGCAAGGGCATCCTCCACGGCAGAAACCACCGTGCTAGTGGGCATGGCGAGTCCAATTGACTGCATCGCCTCCCGGAACTCGTTCCGGCCTTCCGCTTTGCAGATTGCCTCCGGAGTGGCCCCAATGAACTGCACCCCGTGCTTTTCCAAAATGCCATTCTCCGCAAGCCACATCGCCATGTTGAGTGCGGTTTGGCCCCCCATCGTGGGTAGCAGCGCATCTGGACGCTCCTGAATGATGATCTGTTCGACGGCATGGGGGATGATCGGTTCGATGTAGGTCGCATCCACCAAGCCGGGGTCGGTCATGATGGTCGCGGGGTTGCTGTTGAGCAGCACCACTCGGTAGCCCTCCTCCTTGAGCGCCTTGCACGCCTGGGTTCCGCTGTAATCGAATTCGCAGGCTTGGCCGATGACGATGGGGCCGGAGCCAATCAGGAGAATGGTGTGGAGATCGGTTCGTTTAGGCATGGGGGTCAGATACGCTCCGTGGCTTTGTAGGTGAGCAGGCCAATGTACTCGTGGGCGATGGTCTGTAGTCGCCGGAAGTTCTCCCAGTCGAAGACCTTCCACCACGACACGATGCGAGTGGTGTCCTTCTGATTGGCGGCAAACGAATAATGCACGACTTCCAGTTGCTGTTCCTCCTCCAGTTTCTCAAACACGCTGCTGAGACGAAAAAGGTGATAGTCGTGGGAGACGAGGAGGATGCGTTTGAGGTCGCGTTCTGCAATGATCTTCACCGTCTCCACGCCGTTCCCGTAGGTGTCTGCCGAGCGGTCTTCGATCACGATGTCCTCATCCTTGACCCCCATGCCCCGGAGGATGATGTGAATCCCCTTGATTGAAACGGGTGGAGCATAGGGTTCGGTCACTCCGCCCGTAACGATCACGAGCGGAGCCAAGCCCTCCAGATAAAGCTGCCCTGCCGTGTAGGCCCGCAGCGTGGAACTCGGGGTGGGGGCTCCGGAAGAGTGGACTCCCGCAGACGCGACCACAATCGCGTCCACCTGCTTGCGGACACTTTCCGGGGTGAGCCACTTGAGCGGGGATGCAAACCATTGGAAGAACCAACTGCTTGTGCTCAGCAGCAGCACCGTCCAAACGGCCAGCAGGGTTTTGCTCTGAAGCGTCCAGCCGTTTCTACGCCAACTCGATCCTGCAAGAATCAGCAGCAGAATTAAAAAGGGAACGGGGCTGAAGAACAGTTCTTCAAGGATCAGCTTGAGCGGATAGGCAGTCACGCTGATTCAGGGCGAGGAGGTCGGGGGAGCATTTCCCGCAGGAGGTGCGGTTTCATTGGAGGCACTGCCTCCGGACGGAGCCGTCGTCCCTGCTTTTCCAAGAAAACGGTTCACATGCTCCGTGAGGGTGACGGACCCGTCATAAATGCGCTGAAGCCGCTCCTGATTGCGTTGCACCTTGCGGTCGTCTCGCATCTTCCGGACGCAATCGCGGAGCGCCTTGCGCTCTTCCACATCTTTGGGTTTGGTGAATGCCGCGCAAGAGGTTACGGGTGGTGCGGCCTCGGCAGAAGGATTCTCCTGCGCGACAGCGGGCAGGGCAACGGAGAGCAGCAGGCCGAAACCGATGAGCAGCAGGAATGTCGAGACTTGGCAAGCACCACGAGGTGGAATGCGACGTGCAAGGGGCAACTTGTAAGTTTGGGGGAGATTCCTTAATCTCATCATCTTGAGGTCAAGACGTTTTGGTCTCATGTTACCGTGTCCGTTTCCCGCCCGTGATCAAGCTCCTCATCGCCGTTGTGGTGATTGCCCTAGCCTACTGGATTTATCGGCTCAAGAAGCAGCACATCTTCATCCGACACAAGTCGCCCGAGCCTGTGATCACCACGTTGGAAGGCACCGAAGTGCGGGCGTGCCTAGACTGGGACACTCCAACCGAGTGTCTGCGTGATGACGGTCTGCGTTATGGGGAACAATTTCGGGCGAAGCAGCCTCCGGACCTTCCGCACAGCGAGCGGTGTCAGTGCGAAGCGGTCAAATTATTCTATACCTCTGCCGAGGTTTTTCAAGGGCCATCCACACCAACACCCCGAAAATCCGGACTGGGCGAACTCCCCGGCGAGGTGGCCTTGGTCCTAAGACTGCTGCTGCTGGAACTGCATGACTCGTCAACCAAAGAAAGTTTCACGAAGTTTTGGGGGCGGCTTGGTGTGGAACGCATTCCGGATGAATGGCTGGAACCCATGCGCCAACTCCTCTCCCAAACCCATGATGCGCTCCACCGCACTCCGGAATCGTCCTGAGCCTGCAACCCGCAGGTGGCTGGACACGGTTGCTGATTTTCCACGAATTTCTTGGTGAACCTCCTGATGAGACGAGTCTGGTGTTGGTTGCAGTGGATGTTCTGGATCGGCCTCATCCTCTCAACCGCCTTGGGGATTGGCAGCGTGGTTTTCCTTTACGACCTGAGCAAGGAGTTGCCCACCAACATTGACGCCGAACTGGAAAAGCGCGACACGCGCCCCACGGTGATCTACGACCGCAATGGCAACCAGATTGACGAACTTTACATCCAGCGGCGCATCATCGTGCCCTACAAGGAGTTTCCCCCTCACTTGGTCCAGGCCCTGTTGGCGAGCGAGGACAGCCGCTTCTTCTCCCACTACGGCATTGATCCCATCCGGATCTTCAAGGCCCTCTACATTGACGTCATGGCCGGAGGTTTTGTGCAGGGGGCCAGCACCCTCACCCAGCAGACCGCCCGGCTTTTCCTGCTTTCCACCCAAAAGCTCATCATCCGCAAACTCCGGGAGATGTTGCTCGCGTTTCAGCTTGAACGCCAGTTCACCAAAGAACAGATCCTAAGCCTCTACCTCAACAAGGTCTTCCTCGGCAATGCGGAAGGGGTTGAAGCGGCGGCACAGGGCTATTTCGGCAAGCACGTCCGCGACCTCACAGTGGCGGAAAGTGCCCTGCTCGTGGGAGTGCTGCCCGCACCTTCCCGCTACAACCCAAACGTCAACCCCAAACTTTCCCTGCAACGGCGCAACATGGTGTTGCAGCGCATGTTGGAAGAACGCTACCTGACTCCGGGAGAGTATCGCGTGGCCCTTCAGGAACCGCTCAAGCTGATTCGCATTGACGATCCCACGGCGGACGCAACGGCGTACTATGTGGAACATGCGCGGCGCTACCTGCTGAGCAAGTACGGCAAGGATTCCCTTTACCAAGGGGGGCTGCGGGTGAAGCTGGCGATGGACCTGAACTACCAGATTCTCGCGCATGCAGCCTTGCAGCGCGGGGTGCTGGACCTGACGCGCCGACAGGGCTATCGCGGGGCGCTCTTCCGGCCAGAACCGACTCCGGACAACGCGAGCGCAACTCCAGACAATGCCACCAACGCCGAGCTTGTAGCAGCAATCCCGGACAACAACACCGAAGCTCTGGCTGCCTACAAGGTGCTTCAGCAGAACCGCATGCTGCTCGGGAACATTGTGTATGGCGTCCTCACCTCGCTGGACGAGGAACAGGCCGTGGTCTGGCTCGGTGAGCAGGAGGGGGTGCTGGATTGGGAAAGCCTCCGCCGTTGGCAATTGGCAGGAGAGCAGCAGGACGACCCACCAGAGCGGCTTGAAAAACTGAGTGATGCCCTTGCCAAAGGCGACCTCGTCCGGGTGCGACTGGCGGATTTCCATCCGGAAGCCGACCGTTTCCAGTTGGAACTCTACCAACCCCCACTGATCAACGGTGCCGTGATGGTGATGAATCCTGGAAATGGGCAGGTGCTGGCCATGATTGGAGGCTACCGCCACGAAACCAGCGAGTTCAACCGGGCAATCCAAGCCAAGCGCCAGCCCGGATCGGCCTTCAAACCCATCGTCTATGCCGCTGCGCTGGACGCAGGCTACACCCCGGCCAGCCAACTCATCGACAGCCCCCGGGCCTATCGGACCGGGCAATCCAGCCACGGCAGCGAGGAAATCTGGATTCCCAAGAATTACAGCAAGAAACTACTCGGAAACGTTTCGCTCCGGACGGCTCTGGTCAAGAGCCTCAACCTGCCCACAATTGGGCTGGTGGATGACCTTGATCCAAGGAACATCATCAGCTACGCCCAGCGGCTAGGCATCACCACGGAGATTCCGCCCAACCTCACCATTGCGCTGGGATCGTTCTCGGTGACGTTACAGGAGATGGTCAGCGCTTATGCGGTTTACGCTGATCAAGGCAACCTGCGACGTCCCGTTTATCTCCTCCGTGTTGAGGATCAGGACGGCAACGTGTTGGAGCAATGGGAACCGCAAGCGGAGCAGGTGATCTCTCCAGAAACGGCTTTTCTGGTTGGAAACATCCTCCGGGATGTCGTGCGCCGAGGCACGGGCTGGCGGGCGCGTTCCATCGAGCGGCCTTCGGCGGGCAAGACCGGAACGACCAACGACTACGTTGATGCCTGGTACATTGGCTACATCCCCCAGTTGATCACGGGGGTTTATGTGGGATTCGACCACCCCCGGAGTCTGGGACCGCATGAAAGTGGTTCGCGGGCCGCCGCGCCCATCTGGGTGGATCTCATGAAAAACGCGGTGGCAAGCCTACCCACCGAACAGTTTCCACAACCTCCGGGCGTGGTGACGGTGCGGGTTCACTCCTCAGGCCGCCGCGCCGGACCCTGCGATCCTCCGGAGCAAACGCAGGAGGAGTACTTCCGGATTGGGACGGAGCCTCCGGTAGACCCGCTCTTGCCTGTCAAATGTGGCCCGGTTGAGGAAGCAGAAACCGCTGCTTCCGGGACAGAACAGTCGGTTGAGGAAGAGGAACTGGAATTGTAGGGAGACGAGGCGCAGGTTGCGCCCCGTTGGAGGGAAGCTTACTTGACGGCAGCCTTGAGCTTGCTGCCCACCTTGAACTTCACAGCCTTTGAGGCCGGAATGCTGATCTGCTCTCCCGGCTTCTGCGGGTTGCGACCCATGCGGGCGCTGCGCTTGACCACGGAGAAGGTACCGAAGCCGATGAGGGAGACGGAATCCCCGCCTTTCAGAGCGCCTTCAACGGCACCCAGAGTGGCTTGAAGGGCGTCAGCCGCCGCAGATTTGCTCAGGCCAGCACCACTGGCAATAGCATCCACAAGTTCAGATTTGGTCATGTCTCTGTCCAAAGATGAAAGATTAAAAAACGGAAGGTAGTTGTGACAACTCCATTCCTTGGATTAGGGATCAGCTCGTGTTCCTGTGAGCCGGGAATTGCGCTTGCGAAAGGTCCGCAATGCTCTGCAATCCCTTGCTATGACTACAATCCTTCTTTGGAGATGTCAAGCCCAGATATGAAAATTGCACCGGACACCCCCGGATTTGGCCAAATCACGGTGGGCAAACCCTCATGAGCACGGCTCAACCGCTCCCTCAATTCCCCCTTCCCACCGCCCATTCGCGCTTTGGTTGGGGGGTGCTGGGATCACTGCTGGCCCACCTGTTGCTGCTTGGGGCAATCAGCACCTGGGGGGCATGGCAGGAGGCTCCGGAACCTGAACCCGTGAGGGCCAGCATCGGGGTCACGATTGTCCGCCCCAAGCCGGTGGTCCGCAAACCCGTCAAGCCCAAGCCCAAGCCCAAGCCCACCAAGGCATCGCAGGAAGCGGCTTTGTTGCAGAAGCCCGTCATTGAAGCGCCTCCCGCAGAAAAACCAAAGCCAGAAGAGTCAACAACGCTTCCCCCCCAGCCGGAGCCAGCCCGGCCGACACCGACAGAGCCGGAACCTGCTGCGCCTTCTCAAGCGGCACCCTCCGCAGCCAAGCCTACGCCGACACCGCCCAGACTGGTGCCCACGCCAATGCTACGGGGAACATCCGAAACCGCTGCCTTGGTTACAACTCCGGAGGTTCAGCAAACCACAGCGACGTTGGCAACGCCAGCAACCGTTCAGCCAAAAACTGGGGAGGCCGTGGCACTCGCGCCTTTGAACTTGTCCGCCCCCAGCACGTCTCCCACGCCGTCGGCTCCGGTGCAACCGATGCTCAAACTGCAGCCGAGTTCGCCCATCCAATCGAAGCATTCAAAGAAAACCCCATCTGCAAAGCAGCAAGCCTCCGCGAATCCAGCCCCGCCTAAGCCAGTGCCTTCAACGCGGAAACACGTCACGCCCACCCGCCCCGAGCAACCAAAAGTGCAAAGCCGGAAGTCCGCGAGCAAAAAAGCAACGAAGCAAAAACAACCCGCTCTCAAGACAGCAACGAAGCAAAAACAACCCGCTCTCAAGACAGCAACGAAGCAAAAACAA
>PBTB01000068.1 GCA_002726945.1 Deltaproteobacteria bacterium
GTCCGCACCTGCTCGCAGCAGGTGTTGCAATAGCTACTGGCTATCGGGAGTTATTTTTCCCGATTTTCAGAGGAACAACACTCAAGGGGGAGACTACCGGTTTTTGAGTGGTCATGATAGTCCGTTTGTGAGCGTTCTGCTCCAACGAGGATACGGGCATTTCCCCTGTCCAGCAAGGCGTCCACGTTGCGGTTGGCCGCAATTTCCCTATACTGGATTCAGAACTTCATCCCGCCCCACCCGGAGACGCGCATGGACCCTAGCCAATATCACCAGGAGTACCGCGCCTACATGGAGTTCGCCCTCCAGCGCTTTCTCATCGAGCAGCGTGGTTTCACCGAGTACGATGCGAAGACCAAGGTGATGCAGGATTTCGAGGAGGTCGAGCGCGAGGCACGCGAGGCCGGATACCTCTGATTTTTCTGTTCCTCCCAGCCTCCTCCTCCTCTCGTTAGCACTCATCAGCGTCAAGTGCTATTTTTCTCTTGCCGATGTTCCGGGGATGCGTTAGCATTGTTCTATATGGAACCGCCGGAGCAGTTTTGACCCGGCCGCTTCTTTAGCGTCCAAGGCCTAGGGGGCCTTGGACCCTTTTCCAAACCCAGATTCCGAAAGGAGAACTATGATTCGTCCACTGCAAGACCGCGTGTTGGTCAAGCGGATTGAAGCCGACGAGATGACGGCTGGTGGAATCATCATTCCGGACACCGCCAAGGAGAAGCCTCAAGAGGGCGAGGTCGTTGACGTCGGTCCGGGCAAGCGCCTCGACAATGGCTCCGTGCAGGAGATGAGCGTCAAGAAGGGCGACAAAATTCTGTTCAGCAAGTATGGCGGAACGGATGTGACGATCGATGGCAACGACTACCTGATCATGCGCGAGGACGACATCCTCGGCGTGGTGATCTGATCCCCTCATCAACTCCTACACTGAAAAGTCAAAATGGCTGCAAAACAAGTAACCTTCTCGTCGGAGAACCGCGAGAAACTGCTCAACGGCGTCAATGCCCTGGCCAACTCGGTCAAGGTGACGCTAGGGCCGAAGGGTCGCAACGTGCTCATCGAGAAGTCCTTTGGTGCCCCGCTGGTGACCAAGGACGGCGTGACGGTCGCAAAAGAGATTGAACTCGTCGACAAGCTGGAGAACATGGGTGCCCAGATGGTCAAGGAAGTCGCTTCCAAGACCTCCGATGTTGCGGGTGACGGCACCACCACCGCCACCGTGCTTGCACAAGCCATCGTCAGCGAAGGCCACAAGAACTTGGCTGCCGGTGCAAACCCGATGGACCTCAAGCGCGGCATCGAAAAAGCGGTTGCCACTGCCACCGAGGAACTGCGCAAGATCTCCAAGCCGGTTGCCGGCTCCAAGGAAATTTCTCAGATCGGCACCATCTCCGCCAACAACGACACCACCATTGGTGACATCATCGCTGAGTCCATGGAGAAAGTCGGCAAGGACGGGGTGATCACCATCGAGGAAGCCAAAAGCGCCGAGACCGCGCTGGATGTTGTCGAAGGCATGCAGTTTGATCGTGGCTACCTCTCCCCGTACTTCGTCACCGATTCCGACCGGATGGAGGCGGTCCTTGAGGATCCGTACATCATCCTCGTGGAAAAGAAGGTCAGCAACATGAAGGATCTGCTTCCGGTTCTGGAGCAGGTTGCCAAGACCGGCAAGCCCTTCCTGCTCATCGCTGAGGATGTCGAGGGTGAAGCCCTGGCCACCCTCGTGGTGAACAAGCTTCGCAGCACACTCAAGTGCGTCGCTGTCAAGGCTCCTGGTTTCGGCGACCGCCGCAAGGCCATGCTGGAGGACGTCGCCACCCTGACCGGTGGCACCGTGGTGTCTGAAGACATGGGCATGAAGCTGGAAGACCTGACGCTCGCCAAGCTTGGCTCCGCCAAGAGCGTGGTGATTGACAAGGACAACACCACTATTGTTGACGGTGCTGGCGACAAGGACGGCATCAAGGGCCGCATCGGCCAGATCCGCTCACAGATTGAAGAGACCACCTCCGACTACGACCGCGAGAAGTTGCAAGAGCGGCTGGCGAAGCTCGCCGGCGGCGTTGCCGTGATCAACGTTGGGGCGGCTACCGAGATCGAGATGAAGGAGAAGAAGGCGCGTGTTGAGGACGCGTTGCACGCGACCCGCGCCGCTGTTGAAGAAGGCATCGTTCCCGGTGGGGGCGTTGCGCTGCTCCGCAGTCTCGACGTGGTCAAAGGCACGGTGGACGGTCTTGACGGCGACCAGCAGGTTGGGGCCAACATCATCCTCAAGGCGCTCGAAGCTCCGCTGAGGCAGATTGTTGCCAACGCCGGACTCGAAGGCGCACTGATCGTTGACAAGGTGAAGAAGAGCTCGACCAACGAAGGCTTTGATGCTGCGACTGAGACCTATGTGGACATGATCTCGTCTGGGATCATCGACCCGACCAAGGTGGTGCGCATCGCGCTGGAGAACGCTGCTTCCGTGGCAAGTCTTGTGCTAACCACCGAAGCCGGAGTCTACGAACTTCCGGAGGACAAGAAGGACATGCCGGCAATGCCTCCGGGCGGCATGGACGGAATGGGTGGAATGGGCGGAATGATGTAATCGTTCTGTTCAGGTAGCCCTGGGTGTCAGGCGGGTTCGTTGCAGGCGGGCCCGCCTTTTTTGTTTTGTGCTATCAGTTTCGGGACTCGCCGGCTTCTTGCTCTTCCTTGCAGGCGATGCAGTAGGTTGTCACCGGGCGGATTTTGAGCCGCTCCACTCCGATGTCCACTCCGCATTTCTCGCAGAATCCAAACGAGCCGTCCTCAATGTGCTCCAGCGCCTCCCCGATCTTGCCGAGCAGCTTGCGCTCACGATCCCGAAGGCGCAGCACCGTGATGTGTTCGGTTTCCATCGCCGCTCGATCATTCGGATCGGGGTAGAGTGTGCTTTCCTCCTGCATGGCCTGCAGGGTGCCCTCCGACTCGCCGAGGATTTCCTGCCGCAACCCCTCAAGCTGAGTGCGAAAGTCTTCCAGGTCTTGGTCTTCCATGAGTGTTTCCAATAGCATAGGGGGCGCATCGGATTGACGTCCCTGCACAACGGAGCGCCACGCCCCTGAGTTCAGGGTAGGCAATAGCATACGGAAAACGTGCGAAGACGAAAGTTCTTTGTGCACGGGATTGTGACCTGTTGGACTAAAAATCCAGAAAAATACGATGGTGCACCTGTTCGGCGTAGCGTTGCACCACGTTGCGGAGTACCGGAGTCAACCCCTGCCGCGAGAGCGTGGTCGTGTCGTAGGTTCCGGCACTCCCGGTTTCAACGGTCAGAGTGGGGTCACTCCAGAGCGTTTTGCGATTCCGGCGATCCTCCAGCACCACCTGCCCGCGTAAGCGGTAGCCCACTCCGGCATCGGCTTCTGCACCCTGTGTGAACTCCTGCAAGCTGATCAGGGTAATGGCGAGGATCAGGTCCGCGAGTTCCGGAGGCTTCAGTGTCAGCTTCTCGTTGGCACGAAAGAGCGTGCGGAGTTCAGAAGCGAGGCGGGTTTCCAATCCGGCTTGGTCCGTCCGGTTCTGCACCGGAAGCAGGGCGAGCGATTGGGCATCTCCCGGAAGCCGGCGCGAACCCGCCTCGAAGTGGTAGCCGCAACCGCCAAGGCCGAGCATCAGGAGCAGAAAGAACACCCCTGCCCGCCAAGGTTGTGCGAAAACGGCAGGTGTCGAAGTTCGGAACATCATGCTCAGAGGGAAACCAGCACGAGGACTCCCGTGTAGGAGTAAAGCTGAAGTCCGGCAGGAACACGGGCCAACTCGTAGCCTCCGAAGAAACCGATCAGTGGAAACTCACCCAGAATTTCCCGGATCACCTCGGTGTCCACATCCGGGCGGCCATACAGCGCCTCTCCGCGTGCGGCGCAATTGAAATAAACCCCGAACGCCGGAGGTTCCGGTTCCTCCGTCTTGATGCGCTCCAGCATTCCGTAGAGGTCTTGCTCAGCAGTGATGGGGCTGCGGTAGGCAAAGGACACGACCATGCCCTCCTGCACCAGTTGCGGCACCTCCAGCCCTTGGCTGGGCACGTCAATGCCCGTGAGGTTGCGGACGAGCGCAGCGTCCGCCGTGAACTTGGGTTTTTCGGGATCGAGCGGGAAGCTGAGCAGCAAATGGTGCGCGGCGGTTTCCAAGCTGGTGAGGCCAAGTTCGGAACCGACCGTGACAAAAACCTCCAGCGCCGGATGGTCGTCCAGCCGCACGATGAGGTTGTCCTTGACCTCCGTGATGAACATGGGGTCGCCGAGTGGAACGCAGGACTGCGTGACCCCGACCCGGTAGCGTGGAATTCCGGTGAGCGCCAATCCTCCGGCTCCACACTTCACGGTGCCGTCGGGTCCGAACTGCACCGATTCCTGCAAACTGCCGTCATCGCAGGCTCCTGCGCCGAAGACCACCGGACGGGTCTTCACGTAGTTCATGGTGTTGATGAAGTTGAAGGGCTGGTTGCGGTAAACGTCTGGAAAGAGGAACACCAGCGGATCGTCGTGAAAACGCTCCAGAGTTTCCTTGAGCTGTTGGTTGACGCTGGCGCTGTCCGGAAGTTCCTGATACTTCGCAAAGGCGAGCGGATTGAGGCCTGGAGTGTGCGCCAGCATCACGGCCAGCGCGGGAGCGCCCGTGATTTCTCCCTCGTTGGTCAACACTCCGGCTCCGCTGCATCCGGAGATCATGCGGCATCCGGTTTCTGCCATCAACTGGCTGCGGATTTCCTCCGCCTGGGGCAGGTGGGGAGCCGTGAAAAAGACCAATCCCCAATCCACCTGCACAAGCTCTGCGTGGGTGTAGGCGCCCTGAAGCGCCTCCTCTACTGCACTTAGCGAATTCGGGTTCCGGGAGAGTCCAACGCCGATTTGGGCCACAGGTGGAAAATGAGAAGAGTGCGTGGAGAACAGGGTTCAGGCTTGTGCTTCGGCTGGAAACCTTTAAGCTGGCTGCTTGCAGGATATCAATGGCCTCAGAGTGCCGCACCCCACTGGAAACCGCAAGCATTCCCGTTTCATGACTGCTCTTTCATTCCAGAAAATCCGCTGGCTCATGCTGAGTTTGCTGGTCGGCTGGCTGCTCACGGCGTGCAGCGAGGCCACGCTTTGGAGCAACCAGAGGGATGCCTGCGTGTACGAATCCGCAAAGCCGCCCCTACGCCGCGTGGTCAACTACTCCGACAACACGCTCTGCCAACGCAAGCGTCCGCCACGCACCCCGCCGAACCCCCGCGTCCGGATGAGTCCGCAAATGCCGGAGTCCTAAATCGGCACGGCCCTGCTCTCGATCATCCACACATAAAGGTTGCTTCATCAATGAACGAGACCCTTCCGGAACCCACCCAGATCGTGGTCATCGGCGGCGGGATCATGGGATGCAGCACCGCCGGCCACCTCACTAAAAACGGCTGCCGCGACGTCATTATTCTGTTGGAGCGGGGCAAGCTCACAAGCGGCACCACCTGGCAACGCTTTCCTGCCCAAGCCACGCTGGAGGCTTCCTGCGATTCGGAAAACGTGCGACCGAGGATGTAAACGCCCCATGACCTTCCCCACTCCCACAGAGCTAGACACAAGGCTACTGCCTACCCTGCACGAGACCCTGGAGTCCGAGGGCACCGCCCAGTGGTCCATGAAACCGGACGGCAGTCCAGTCACGGAACTCGACCACGCCCTTCAGGAGGCGATCATTGGCGTACTCCGGCAGGTGACTCCGGAATATCCCGTGTTGGGCGAAGAAATGGATGCGGAGGAGCAGTCCCGCATTTTTGCGGACGCGACCACGCCGTTTTGGGTGCTGGATCCGCTGGACGGCACGGGCAATTATACGGCGGGGATTCCGTTTTACTGCACCGCGCTGGCCTTGATCGAAAGCCGCGTGGCCCGGTTGGGCTGGGTCTACGACCCCAACCGCAGGGAACGCTTTGTGGCGGTGCGGGGAAAGGGCGCGTGGCTGGGAGAGCAACGGCTCCATCCGAAGCCCGTCCCGCCATTGGCCCAGCAGACCATTCAGGCGGATTTGAAGCGGCTTCCGGAAGCACTGCGGCTGGCATTTGCGCAAAATCCACCGTATCGCTCTCAGCGCAACTTTGGAGCCTCGGCTTTGGAGTGGTGTTGGGTGGCCGCCGGGCGGGGGCACTTTTACCTGCACGGACGGCAGCAGTTGTGGGATTACGCCGCCGGGCAACTCATTCTCCGAGAAGCCGGGGGGCACTGCTGCCAACTCAATGGGGAGCCCTTGGAGCCCCTGGCACTGGGGATGAAATCAGTGCAGGCCGGACTGGAGGTTGCCGCCTATGCAGAATGGCGGGAATGGCTGAAACCTTGGTTTGAAACCGCGGGCTGAAGGTCAGTCCAACAAGGTGCGGATTGCATCGTGAGGAATGCGGTAGTTTTTGTGAACCGCCACTCCGCTCGCGTCCACCAACAGGAAGTAGGGAACCCCGAAGGGAGGTTTGCTGTATTCCAGAAACGCAGCATCCTCCGGATCGAGCAAGACGGGAAACGGCAGCTTGAAGCGATCCCGGACGTTCCGTGCCTGCTTGGCGCTGTCCTGTGAAGTGAAGTTGACGGAGATGATTTCCAATCCTTGTTCCTTCCACTCCGGATACTGCTTGGCGAGTGCGGGCAACTCCCGCATACAGGTCGTTCACCAACTCGCCCAGAACATGATCAGTAGCGGCTGCTTCCCGATCATCGGCTCCAAATCAACGGTCTGGCCGTCCACATCCTCCAACGACACCGGCCAGATCTTTTCTCCAAGCTGAAACTCAGCCAACACCTCCAGCGGCGACAAGACGCTCAGTACAAGGGCCAGTTCCACGATTTTCCGTTTCATGTCGCTCCTTTCACAGGGGTGCCGGTTTTCCTCAAGCACGGATTCAACTCGTCAGTGGCACAGGACGGTTGAGTCCGGAGCATAGTGGATCATCATCTGCCAGATCCTTGCTCCATTCGGAAGCTTGTGGCACAGGACGGTTGAGTCCGGAGCATAGTGGATCTGGAGTCTTGAAGCCAGGACATTTCCAGGGCCGGTTGTTGAGTCTGTCCATGATGTTGCACCTGCTCTGGGGTCACCGTCCCGGCGCTTGTCCAGATCAACAGAACTGCTCAATCCATTCACAACTGACACACCGTCCCTGCGGCCCCGAGAGCCAGCCCTGAATTGCTCCGGATTTCACTCCTCGCACAGCAGGCTCTCAACCCGCTTCCCCGATAGCCAGTAGCTATTGCAACACCTGCTGCGAGCAGGTACGGACGTTGCCTTCGTGTTGGTGCTAAGTGGGAGAATGGCGTGCTGATGGTGAAAAAGCAAGCGAAACTGGTGTGGCGAGA
>PBTB01000069.1 GCA_002726945.1 Deltaproteobacteria bacterium
AGGCACCCGCGCAACCGGTCCAAAGCAAAACCTCGATGTCGGAGACATTTGTTTCAGACATCAGGGGGATATCGAGCCCGGATGCCCATTCAGCCCGCTGGTCGAAGCCGATACCCCATGGATTGAAATTGCGCTCCAAGCCCTTGTAGGTGGTGTTGAGTTCCTGTGGTTGGGCTTCCTTCATCAGGGTTTCCCCCTGACGCATGGCGATGATGCGGGGGACATGCTCGATGGTCACGGGACAGGCGTCCTCACAGGCACGGCAGGTGGTGCAGGCCCAGAGCGTGTCCTCGGAAATCACATCACCAACCAAGGTTTTGCGGTCACTGGTTTTTCCCGTCCGGAACAACTCGCCCTGCTCTTCACGCATGTAATGGAGCAGAGAGATATTGAAATCCTTGAGGCTCAGCGGCTTGTTGGTGACATAAGTGGGACAGACGTCGTAGCAGCGCCCACACTCGGTGCAGGAGTAGAGGTCCAGCCCCTGCTTCCAAGTGAGTTGCTCCAGGCGTGTCATGCCGATGCGCTCCTCCTCCCATGCGGATTCGTCCTCAAGGTCCAGCAACGCGATAGGCGGATGAGGTTGGTCGAGCGAACTCAAGAAAACATTGGGCAGGGCGGTGATTTCGTGAAACTGCTTGGTGTTGATGAGGATGTTCACAAAGGTGAGCATCACCAGAACGTGCCCCCAAAACCCGAAGTGGTAGAGGAAGGCGTTGGCGGTTTCTCCGAGCGGAGCAAAGATGCCTGCGAGCAGCATCGCAAAGGGTGCCCACTCCATTTCGGTGCCATACACCGAACTGTGGAAGTAGTGGAGGTCGTGGCTCCAGTGCTGGATGAGGTTGAAGCGGCCTGCGTCAAACAGCAGATCCGTGAGCATGATGCCGCTGATGTAAAGTAGCACGTAGATGCCCTCCCAGTTGAGGGAGAGTCGTTTGGGTTTGGAAACGATGCGGCGGTAGAGCATGATCAGTACACCTGCCAGCACTACCACTTCAAAGGTGTTGTACACGAAAATGTAAACGAATCCGGCAAGATGGTTGGACCCCAGCAGTGGCAGGAACTCCTGAAAACCCTTGATGAACCCCTCGCCCATCAGTGTGACTTCACGGGTACCAAGCAGCACGGCTCCCCAGAAGATGAAAGCGTGGACCAGGCCCGGTCCACGTTCGCGGCTGCGGTCCAGAAACTTCTTCTGACCCAAGCCGATGCCGATCAAAGTGCCCAAGCGTCGCAACGGCTGGTCCAACCGTTCTTCCGGAGCCAAACGTCGCAGGATTCCGAACTTGATGGTGAGGTGCAGGACAAAGATCCCCCACGCGAGCAGCATGACGAGGAGCATCAGCCAAGGGTTCATGGTTGATCCTTGCTTGGGTTGGGAAAAGACAGGGCCGGATGGTGTGAATTGAATGAACTCTGGACAGAATTTGCCGACAAAGACTCAGGGAAAAACCTTAAAAGATCAGGTTGGTTTTCGCAAGTGTTGCGGACTCAGTTCAGTTTTTCTGGATCTGTCGAATGTGCCGGAAGGGTCTGCATGCCGACACAAAAAGCTGTACACTGGAGCAACGGTTTTGGAGTAGCAACCGTTTCTTCAAACACGACGTGACTGACCGACCCCTCCCACCCCTCTTGTCTTCAGAGGCCTTTACGTTCTGGAGAATTCTGCTATGTTTGAATTCCAGATCATTCAACAGGGCACTCAAATGAGTTCAGCAATCATATCAACAGCAGTAGCAGTTCCGGTTTTTTTTCCAACTGGCGTTTGGGGACGGCACTCCAAAGAAAGCCCTCCTGACAGCCCTTGTGGTGGGCACCATCCTGACCACCATCAATCACGGCGATGCCATTTTGGTGGGGAATCCTCCTTTTTTCCTCAAGGTCATTCTGACCTATTGCGTGCCGTACTACGTCACCACCTGGGGCGTGATTCTGGGGAAACGTGCCCAGTGGCTGGCGGATCACCCTTCCGGCTGAATGCCTCCTTCACTCAAGGTGAAACCACATGAAAATTGAGGATTTCTTCGATCAGAAGAACATCATCGAACTGAGCTTCTTCAATTTTGCCAATGCCATCACCGCTGCCTATTACGCTAGGGACAACCTTGAGATTCTGAAGGTCAACGAGAACTTCCGGAAGTTTTTTCCCATTTTGGGAAATGTCAACAATGCCTACTTCCCGGACGTTCTGGAACAGTTGGGAATTCCGGGGCGGCAGATCGCGCAATTTGTTCAGGACATTTCCGAAAAGGGTTTTGTGCTGATCCCGCAGGTCAACATCACCATCAACGGAGAGGAGCGCGTCTTTTCCCTGCTTTCCGCACGGACCCACGATGATTCCTTTTCCTACCTCAATGGAGTGCAGGGGCAATTTGTTGACCGCACCGCAGAATGGGAGTTGCGCCGTGAACGGGAAGAGTTGCTGGAGCAAAAAATCCGCGACCGTGAAATCATTGAGGAAAAAAGCCGACAGTTGGAAAGCCTTGCCACCCGGTTGGCAAAGTACCTCTCCCCACAGATTTACCAGAGCATCTTCAGTGATGAGCAAAGCACAGCATCGCGGCACTCCAGAAAAAACCTGACCCTGTTCTTTTCCGACATCGTCCAGTTCACCGACCTCACGGACATCATGGAACCCGAACGTCTGGCCACGGTGATCAACTCCTACCTTTCAGAGATGTCCTCCATTGCCCTGGAAAGCGGGGGCACCATTGACAAGTTTATCGGGGATGCCATTCTCGTCTTTTTTGGCGATCCGGAATCAGAGGGGGAAACGGAAGATGCCCTGAAATGCGTGGAGATGGCGCTACGGATGCAGCGGCGTATCCATGAACTCCAGAAACACTGGAAAAAACTGGGAGCGTCCAACGGACTCATGGTCCGCATGGGGATCAGCAGTGGATACTGCACTGTGGGGAATTTTGGCTCCGACCTGCGGCTCGACTACACGGTGCTGGGAAGTCCGGTGAACTTGGCGGCACGGCTTCAGGCGATGGCCAATCCTGGTGCGATTCTTGTGGATGAGAACACGCATACCCTGATTGACGATCAGGTCGTTGCGGAACCCTTCGACACAATCACTCCCAAGGGTTTTGCGCGGCCACTTCAGGTTTTTCAGGTCGAGGATTTCAAATCCATGGAACACCGCAAGAGTCGACGTCGGCTGTCGCGCATGGGGGAACGGGTGGAAGTCCATGTGCTGGACAGTTCAGACCTCCGCGCTGCCATTGAAGAATTGCGCAGAATCCAACAAGAATTCGAGCAGGAACACGGGGACGTCATTCGCGCTGAGTCCGATCCAGCAACATGAGTCAGCATTCCGGCAGGTCGTAGTCCTTCACAGCAGTCGAAGCGGCTCCGAGGGGTGTCCCTGCTTGATGCCGACCTCCGCGAGGCAGGGGTAGCGCTGGTAGGCAACTCAAGCTTGGGCAGCATCCGCTTCAAATCCGGAGCCAGCAGTTCCAGTCCGAAATCCTGCGGTGTGCCGCCCACCAACCAGTGGCGGCAGTCGCGCTCACACTCCCAGCACTCCGCCTTCGCCGCTCCTGGCGCAGGTCGCTTTCCACTTCAAAGTCAGGCCATGGATGATTTCCTGATTGAGCGCAACGATCTCTGGAACCACCTCGGTGATGAGGTACTGGTGTTCCATCGGAAAGATCGGCAGAAACACTCCGGCAAGCGCAGCGACCTCCCGCGCCCAGAGTTCCCTGATCAGCACGGCCTCTCAGCCCTCAGTGGCTATCCTTCTCCAGCATCTGCTCAAACTTCTGAGCGCGGACCTTCTTCACGATGAAGTCGATGTTTTTGATGGTTTTGCGCAGTTCCTCGTCTTTTTCAAGGTTGCGCTTGACCTCGGTCATGCTCTGGATGAGCACCCCGATCACAAGGTTGAGGATGACGAGACCGCTGATGACGATGAAGGAGACGAAGTAGAGCACGGAGGCCACCGGCAGTTTGGACGGGGCGGTGCATTGCTCCGGGGCCGTGTCATAACCGTATTCGTCGCATCCGTACATCTGGATGTACATCAGGTCCGTCCAATCCTCAAAGGTCGCTGACCGGAAGAGGGAGACCATGCTGATGGGCAGGCTGCCGAAGTGGACGGGGTCGTTCTTGGAGAAGGCGGTGGTCCCAATGACTCCGTAGATGTAGATCAGCAGCAGCAGCAGGATGCCCACGAACCCAATGGGCTTGGTGCTGTGGAACAGGGAGACCACGATGATCCGAAGCTGAGGGATCCTCTGAAAGATGCGGGTGAAGCGTAGGAGTCGCACGATCCGCAGCACAAAAGGATAGGTCCCGAAGGGCAGGAAGGAGAGGAACACCAGCAGGGAATCAAAGACGTTCCACCCGTTGGAGAGGAACACGAGAGGCCGGTTCCACTTGGGAATGAGGCGGATGAGGATTTCGACAAGGAAGATGTACTTGATGCCGAGATCGAGGGCGTGAAAGGTCCGGGAATACTCCTGGACCAGAACCTCGCTGGTTTCCAGCCCGACCACGATACCTGCCAGAATGATCATCAGGTTGATGAAGTTGGAGAACAGCGGATTCTGCTCAATCTCCATCAGGAATTTGCTCAGCCGGAACCCGGAGTTGTCCAAGCTAAGCCTCGATTCGACTCCAAGATTCTCCAGCAGC
This sequence comes from Deltaproteobacteria bacterium, assembly GCA_002726945.1. Taxonomy (GTDB): domain Bacteria; phylum SAR324; class SAR324; order SAR324; family NAC60-12; genus UBA8110. The sequence goes on from PBTB01000069.1 coordinate 4,642, forward strand.
AGCTCATAGACAATCTTTTCTTCATCCGTGAATTCGTCATCCGAGAAGATGATCTCCTCCACCATGGTCCGGATGCTAATTTTCTGGTCATGGTCAATCTGGTTGAGCTTCCTCAGTTCTTCTCCGACTTTCTGGATTTGTGATTCAAGATCGAGGTCCTTCAGGTTTTGGAAGGCTTCGTTGTAGTAAACGCGTATGTCCGGGCCCATGTACTTGATCCAGATCTCGGCAAACTCGTCAATGCTGGCAAAATCGGAACTGGAGACGTAGTTGAGGACGTGGAGGTACTCGAAGAGTTCCAGGGTCGGATTGATGGCATAAACGTTAACTTGGAGGTTGCGCTTTGCAAGGTCGTAGAACTTACGCTCGGTCGAAAGCACCTCGTCGTCCGCAAAGATGATCTCCTCGAGCATCAGCAGGATTTCCTTTTTGATGGACTCCTCCTCTTCCTGCAACTGTGAGAAGCTTGCTTTGGTGCGGTTGACCTTTTCTTCATCGGAAAGGGTGGACAGCACCTGCACCGCCTCCGCTTCACGCTCTTCGTACTGATGCCCCAGATGCGTCTTCAGGATGCTATGGATGCGCTGCTCGGACTCTTCATCGGAAAGCGAGATCACGTTCAGCAGCTTCAGGCAGATCACCAAATCCAGCGGGTTCTTCAAGTTTTTGATCATCGGTGTTGTTCAGGATCGTGGTGCATCTGGAGTTCGCTGAGGGTCGCCCGGATCTGCGTTGCCCCCCTGCTGTCTCAGCAAGGCGGACCAAAGCCATGTTCCCCCTTCGGTTGGAGAACATGTTGTGCCAACCCTACCCGAAACCCCCGTCTACCGCAACGGGAATCAGTGGTCGGCGGTGAGTTCTCGGTTTTCAGTTTTCGATGGTTAGAGGGGGATTCACCAACACAGGCACAGAGCATTGTTTCCGCCTTTTCCCCTCTATGTTCTCTGAGGTTCTATGGTGAAAGCCAGCAACAGCCCGGTCAGGCCCGCAGCTTGAGGTTTTCCGGATCGCAGGGAGATTCCGGAATCACGCGGGCAGGGCGGCGCTCGCCGAGGATTTCCACCTCCAGTTCGGTGCCGACGGGGGCGAACTCGGGAGGAACGTAGCCCAGCGAAAGGCTTTTTTCGACTGTGTGCCCGTAGGCTCCAGAGGTGCCGCGTCCGATCATCGTGCCGTTGTGGAAGATCGGTTCGCTGCCCAGTGGGTCGGCATCGGTCACGTCCACCTCCAGCGTGACATAGTTGAGCGGCAAGCCCTGCTCCTGCTGCTTCAGCAGTGCGTCCTTTCCGGGAAACTCCTTGTCGAAGTTGATGAAGCGTGGCAGCCCTGCTTCAAGCAGGCTGTACTCGCGGGCGAGGTCCATGCCGATCATGCGGTAGGATTTCTCGATGCGCATGGACTCCATTGCGTACATTCCAAAGTGGACCATGCCGAACTCCTGTCCAGCGTCGCAGAGAGCGTCGAAAAGCTCAACTTGGCGGTCGATGGGATGGTGCAGTTCCCAGCCAAGTTCGCCGACAAAGTTCACGCGCATTCCCAGCATCCGGATGCCTGCGACTGCAATGGGCTGTGACGTGAGCCAGCGGAAATTGGCGTTGGAGAGATTGGTGCCAGTGAGTTTGGAGAGCAGGTTTCTGGACTGCGGGCCGCAGACGACCAGTGTGCCGCGCTCCTTTGTGAGGTTCTCCAGCATCACACTGCCGTCGTCCGGGAGCGACCGCAGCAGCACATCGTGGTCAATGCGCTCCGCCGCGCCCGCGCTGACGAGGTAGAAGGAATCGTCGCCGGTGCGGGTGATCGTGAACTCGGACTCCACCTCGCCCGCCTTGGTGAGCGCGTGGGCCAACACGATGCCACCCGTCTTGCGGGGCAGACGGTTTGCCACAATCCCATCAAGAAAGGCTGCAGCTCCAGGACCGGAAACCGTATGCTTGCTGAACGGGGTCAGGTCGAGCAGCCCCACGCGCTCGCGCACGGCACGGCATTCCGCACCGACAACCTCGAACCAGTTGGTGTGGCGCGTGTGGAAGCTGTACTTGTTCTGCGGCACAATGCCTTCCGGGGCAAACCAGTTGGGGCGCTCCCAGCCGTAGCGTTGACCGAAGGTGGCGTTGAGTACCTTTTGGCGGTCGTAGATCGCGCTGGTCTTGGCCGGACGCGCCGCCGGGCGTTCCTCGAAATCGTAGTGGATGACGAAGACGTGTTCATAGGCCTCCTCGTTCTTTTCCTTGATGAACTCACGGGCGGACTGTGTGGCGCTGTAGCGGCGCGGATCAACTCCGGTCATATCAATACTTGGGTTGCCCTCGATGATCCACTCCGCAAGGAACTTCCCGCCACCGCCCGCTGCCGTGATTCCAAAGCTGTGTCCTTCCGAAAGCCAGAAATTCCGCAACCCCCACGCCGGACCGATGATCGGGTTGCCGTCTGGAGTGTAGGCAATGGGGCCGTTGACCGTCTGCTTGATTCCGGCATCCCCGAAGAGCGGAACGCGGTTCCCGGCGGCAAGGATGTGCGGCTCCAGTCGCTCCAAATCCGGGGGCAGCAATTCCTGTCCAAAACCCTCCGGAACGCCGTCCAGTGCCCACGCCGGAGCGCCTTTTTCGTAGGGGCCGAGGATCAGGCCGTCCTGCTCCTGACGCATGTAGTAGGAGGCGTCGCTCTCGCGCAAAACCGGCATTTCCGGATGACCCGCACGGTTGTACTTGGCGAGTTCCGGGATGGTGTCGGTGATGATGTACTGATGCTCGACTGGAACCACCGGAAGTTCCAGCCCGACCATGCGTCCGGTCTGGCGAGCGTAGTTTCCGGTGCAGGAAATCACGACCTCGCAGGTGAGCTCACCCTTGTCGGTGGAGACCACCCACTCATTGCTGGCTTTCTGCTGGATGCCCGTGACTTCGGTTTGGGTGTAGATTTCCGACCCCCACAAGCGAGCACCCTTGGCCATCGCCATTGTCACGTCCACGGGGGCAACGTGTCCGTCGTCCGGATGGAAGAGCGCCCCCACAAGGCCATCCGGGTTGATGAACGGCCAGATTTTCTTGATCTCGTCCACCCCGAGCAGGTGGTAGTTGACCCCGACCGTGCTGGCGGTGCCGCAGTAGCGCTTGTACTCGTCCATGCGTTCCTGGCTGCACGCCAGCCGCAGGTTGCCATTTTTGTGCAGGCTGACGGGCTGTCCGGTTTCCACCTCCAGCGATTCGTAAAGCTCGATGGTGTAGCGATGTACCTTGCCAACGCTGTAGCTCATGTTGAAGAGCGGTAACAACCCGGCGGCGTGCCATGTGGAACCGGAGGTCAGGTCCAGCTTTTCGAACAGCACGGTGTCGGTCCAGCCCAGCTTGGCCAGATGGTACTGCACGCTGACACCCACGACACCGCCGCCGATGATCGCCGCCCGGTATTGTGTCTTCATTTTCGCCTCTATTTTCAGGAAATTGGAATTATCAGATAGTCGCCCTCTGGAGTGTTGTTCCTCTGAAAATCGGGAACAATCACTGTAAACCCGGGGGGAACACGCCGGAAAATGCCGTCTATTTGCAAAATCACAACACTTTACAGGGGGAATCTTGCTGAGGACAGGCACCAATACTCCAGAGGGGGACTATCCAAGTGCTGTCAGGTGTAAATATACCCCCAAAGTGTGCCCCGAATAGGAATTGCCGGGATCCTCGAATGAAACATAGCACGGACATTGTGCAGGGTCCAAGAGTCTCGGAATAGGAGATGAATTATCTCATGCAATCATACAATTACCCTTGCACAGGCCACAGAATCGCCACCACGGTGTGTTACCCAGGCAGTCCGCTTACCAAGTCGTCCACCTTTTGACGGAACGAGTCGTCCACCGTGAAGTAGTGTCCGTTCTCGTCATGGATGGAAACTCCTGTCTTGTGGAAGAGTTGGAGGTGTTTTTGGAAGGTTCGGATGTTCTCAATGGGACACTCCCTTCCCTTGTCGTCCGTGATGGTCACTTTGAGGTTACTCATTTGTTCTTCTCCTTCTTCTTTTTCCAGAGGGAGTGTCCATGGTAGACCAGTTTCAGACTCCCCATTCCCCCTCGGAAATCCGAGTGAGTACCGTGTCCCTTGGCGGAACTGCGTCTCGCCACAGTGGTTTCGCTTGCCTGTTCACCATCAGTATGCCATTCTCCCACTTGGTATCAACATGCAGGCAACGTCCGCACCTGCTGGCAGCAGGTGTTGCAAGAGCTACTGGCTATCGGGAATAATAATATCCGTTCCGTTACCCCTCTGAACGCTGACACCAAATAAGATGAAAGCAATTGTAAAAACCAAAGCCGAACCCGGCATCGATGTCAT
>PBTB01000070.1 GCA_002726945.1 Deltaproteobacteria bacterium
AGATGAGTTGGGACAAAAATCCCCCACTTGAGCCAGTCTTCGCATTGGATACTCTCAGAAATAGGGTGAACACAATCCTCAAGAGTAACCAAAAACGCAACAACACTCAAGAGGGAGACCACCTAATTTTTAACAAGGCTCATATCGGGAAACAGGTGAAATGCGCTCTGGTAGCACGGAGTGGCGCACCCGTGCTCACGCCCTGATGAGCGGTCTTTGCAGGTGCAAGCACCGGTGCGCCACCCGGCGCTACCTTCCCAGGTGTCATCGCTTCACCTATTTGCCGACATGAGCCAAGTCTCACTTTTACTTGTACCCGGGTCACACGGGGGCGCTACCGGAACGGCTTGCAAGGGTGGCGAGGTTGGGGCATTCTGTTCCCTTTGCAGATTTCTTTTGCTGGTGTTTCACAAATGCGCTTCCTGACTTTGCGAGAACGGTTGTTGATTGGCGTTTTGGTTGTCGTGGTCGTTGGCCTCGGCGTGGGCTGGGGATTGTCCGGATGGCAGGGACAGACCCAGCAGTTGGAGCGCCAACTTGCGCAAACGCATCGGCAACTCCGGGAATTGGAGGCGTTGGTGACGGAGTGGAACCGGGTGCAGCAGCAATCCACAGCTCCGGTGATGGGGAAGCCGTTGAGTTCCTTTGTGGAGGAGGTGGCGCGTTCGCTGCGGGTGCAGGAGCAGTTGCAGCTCAACACGCTGTCGTCTGCCCCGGAAGGCACGGAGGGCGTGCAGGTGCAACTCGATCAACTCAAGCTCGACCAACTGCTTGATGTGCTGTATCGGCTGGAGCATCACCAACCCGTGTTGCGGCTTTCCCAGCTTGACCTCACCGTGAGCCCTGGATCACGCCTTGTGCGGGTGTCCTTCCAAGTTTTCAAGCAACAGCAAAGCTGAGTCCGTGCGCTGGGGCCTTCGTATGCTCTTTGGTTTGATCGGCACGCTTGGTGTGGCGCTGGCTGGCTTGATCGGGCTGGGGGTCGGCTTTCCGGAGCGCCAGCTTGCCGAGACGCTGGCCCGGCACCTGCAGGCCCAGACCGGAATCCCCGTCGAAATCAGTAGCGTCCAACTCGGCTGGAGCCGGATCACCCTCCCGGAGGTGGCATTCCGAACCCCTCCAGCGTGGTCGGAGGCACCCTCGGTGCGGCTGCTGGTGCTGGAGTCGCTGGAACTGTCGTACTGGCCCCTGCTTGTCTCTTGGCAAGCCCAACTGTCCCTGCGTTCGCATGGCGGGGAGATGCAGGTGTCTGCAAAACTGGACGGCAGTGCTGTGGATTTGCAGATGACCGGAGTGGAGCTTGGGCGCATGCCGTTGAGCTCAGTGGCCCCGTGGGGCACGGTCGCGGGCATCTTGAGCTTTGCAGGGAATCTCGTGGAACCGTTGCTGTTGCAGCAAACCCCACCCCAAATTCCGCAGGGGGATTTTTCCGGCAGTTTGCGGGATGTCCGGATTCAGTTCAAGGCCGCAACGCTGGAACAACTGGGAGTCACCCTCCCGGGATTGACGTTGGACGAGGTGGGATTCAAAGGCACGATTGGCTCCAATCTCACTGCCGATGTCCAGTTCAAAGGAATGCTCACCGGAACCCTGAGCGGGTGGATGCGCCTCAACCCCGCTCGTCCACAAAACTCACTCTTGAACTTGCGCGTGCAGTTGAACTTGAACCCGGAACTCCGTCAACAATTGGGGTCGGCGGCCCTGCTGCTGCGCGGTTTTCAATGTGGAACGACCGTGAGCCTGAAAATTGAGGGCACCGTTGCACAGCCCCTGACCAAGAAAGGGGAGTGCGCATGAACGTGAAACGTTTGATCCTCGGTGCTGTGCTGGCAGGGTTTTTGTTGGTCTCCGCCGGAGGCGGCTATGTCGTGCACCTGTTTTTCCAGCCGATGAGCAGGCCCGGCACCACCGGTGAGGTGCGGCTCTTCATTCCCAGCGGCATGACCTTCTCGCAAGTCACACAGCAGCTTCGGCAGCAGCAGATGCTTTCGCATCCGAGAATCTACGACTGGGTCGCCCGCTGGCTGGAGGCACCAAAGCGCATCAAGGCTGGGGAGTTTCTGGTTTCACGGGACTGGACGACGTGGGAGGTGCTAGGACACTTGATCCGGGGTAAGGGCATCCGCCACCGCGTGACCATTCCGGAGGGCTTGAATTTTCGGCAAATTGCCGCACGACTAGAGACAAAGGACTTTGGAGAAACAGACACCTATCTCGCTTTGATGAAAGACCCAGCACTACTGGCTCGCACTGGCATTGCGGAAGCGAAAACTTTGGAGGGTTTTTTGTATCCGGAAACCTACTTCTTTTCACGGGTGGAGCGCCCTCGGCAGATTCTTGCGGCGATGATTTCACAGTACCGCCACACCTTCACTCCAGAACTCCGGGCGCGTGCAGAGGAGTTGGGACTCAGCGAGTACCAAGCCTTGACCCTCGCCTCGATTGTGGAAAAGGAAACCGGCATGAAGGAAGATCGCGGCAAGATTGCCGCCGTCTTTCACAACCGTCTGCGCAAGCGCATGCTGCTGGGAAGCGACCCGACCGTGATTTACGGAATTGCAGGGTTCGACGGCAACCTCACCCGCAAACACCTGCGCACCCCGACTCCGTACAACACCTACACCCGACGTGGACTGCCTCCCACCCCGATTTGCAGTCCTGGCAAGGATTCGCTGCACAGTGCCCTTTATCCCGAAAACGTGAACTACCTCTACTTTGTTGCTCGCGGGGATGGGGCCAGCGTGTTCTCCAGCACCCTCAAGCAACACAACAAAAATGTCTGGTACTACCAGAAGGTCCGGAAGAACCGTCTCCGGATCCAGAAGGAAGCTCAGGTCCAGAAGGCAAAGCTGAAAAGGGATTCCTGACCGAAATCAGGAGAAATGAAGGAGGGTCATCACTGCTTGGGGCTTTTGATTCGCCTGAGCCAGCATCGCCCGGCTGGAGGCAGCGAGGATTTGCCCGGAAGCCATGTCGGAGATCTTCTCGGCCATGTCGGCGTCTTCAATGACGGACTGCCCTGCTTGGATGTTCTCCACGGCAACTCCCAAGTTGCTCATCGTGCGTTCGATGGTGTGCTTCTGGAACGATCCCAGTTCCATGCGAATCTGCGAGATGTCTTCAATGGCCTGTTCCAGCAGCAGGTTCGCGTCCGAGACGCCCTGTGGGGTGGTGACGTCAATGTCGGCAAGGCTGGCAAAGCCACTCTCATTCGGGAGGTGACGGGCGAGCTTGCTGGCCCGTACATTCATAAAGGCGAAGGGTTCGTAAACATGCTCGTTGCTGTCCAAGTGAAAGCGCTTGGACTGCTGCGAGAGGTGAACAAACCCCTCCACTTTTTCAGCCACCGATTTTGAGGGGGAATCCAGCACATAGGTGGCTCCGATCTGCTCACCCTGCTTGTTGAGAATCGGCTGCTCCACATAATCCACCGTCTTACCGTAGCGCACGGTGAGTTGACTCCCCGGAAGTCCTTCCCGCGCTGTAAGCTCCTGACCCACGCCAAGCGCCGAAGCCTCTCCAATCGTTCCCTCCACATCTTTGCCGAGAATGGCATTCTCTGGCTCATGGGCCTGACGGGTCAGGAGTCCGTCAATGTTGCTGGACGCGGTGAAGAAGACATCATCCCCAAAATTCTTGTGCCGGAAAACGAAAATGTGGTCTGGACGCTCAAAGAACTCCATTGGAAGGTTGTCCCGCTGAAGCGCCCGGCTGACATGATAGACCAGCAGGTCGCGGACTTCCTGATCCACCTGTGCCTTGGGGTAGTTGGCAGGATCACGGTCGTGCTTTGCACGAAGATCCTTGATCTCCTCCCTGAGTTCATGGTCGTTGGAGTTGAAAAGGAAGGTGCGGTCATCAAAGGAAACGACGATCTCCACCCCGTCGCTGGCACTGACAAGCGTGAGGGGTTTGTAGCCTTCGACACGGGCGCGAGTGGACACCCGTGTGATGTCCACCTGATAACCCTCCTGCGGAGAGGCCGGGGTGTCGGCTTCGGCACTGACGAACTCCAGATCGGATTCTCCGACCGCCACCCCGTTGATCCCCATGCTGCCGTCCAGCAGGCGCTGTTCGGTGTAGGTGGTGTTTTGTGCGATCTGGTCGAGTGCCTTGAGCAGATGCTCGATCTCCATCTGGTCGGCGTTGAGCATTGACTCGTCATTCACCGCCTCGTTGGCGGCATGGACAACCCGCTGGCGAATCTCGGTGAGGATCTTGGAGACCTCGCCCAACCCACTTTCCGCAATCTGGAGCAGCGAGATTGAAGTCTCCACGTTCTCTTTCGTCTGCTTGAGTCCGGTGACCTGACTCTTAAGCTGGGCCGCACCCAGCAGGAGATTCGGGGCGTCTGAACTGCGATTCAATTCACGTCCGGAGCTGAGTTTTCGGATGGATTCGCTCACACTCGCCTGATGGTTGGCGCTGTGCCTCAGGGTGTTGAGGGTGGCAATGTTGTTTTGAATCCGCATGGCTTCCGATGGCAGCGAGATTAACCTTCAGGTCTGCTATCGGCAGATTCGCGGATTTCTTTAGTGTTTTTTGAAAAAAATCAGAGCCGGAAGAGCGGGAGTTCCTCAGAAGTTTGGAGGCCGAGCCAGCACTCCAGCACAGGACGAAGCCGCTCCACAGACGGGGTATCCCGGAAGAGGAAGCCGTAGGACTGAAAGTAGTCGGAAGCTTCCAGCAGCCCCTTGAGTTCCACATCCTTGAGCAGGGTTCGTGCGATGCCGAGCAACAGTGGTGGCTCCGGGCAGTTTTCCAGTTGCGTGAGCCGCGCTTTGAGCGGCCCGGTGTGCCAGCCGTGGAAGAGTTCCAGCGGCACCTGTGCCCCACTTTGGTGCTTGAGCAGAAAATCCGGGAAGCAATACTGCTCGCCTTCGAGCGCGAGGAAATCGGTCACCGATTGCAGCGTCCACTCCGGCAGTTTCGCGGCAACGCCCTGCTGGAGCAGTTGCAAGGCTTCCGGGACGTAGGCGAGGAAGGGGCGGTAGTGCGAGCGGATGCCGCAGGAGTTGTCCAGTTCCAGTTGGTGCGTTTCGGACTTGCGAACCTGTACCTCCGCCCGCAGGGTCCAGTCCGGCTGGTGCAGCAGGGCCGGGAAAAAATTCGCGAGGTTGAATCCATACTTTTGTGTCTGCACAAAGAGGCTGAGCGGACCATCGACCTGCACCAACGTTGTCCCCTCGGCAGTCCGGAAAATCCGGGCGAGCAGTTGGTGGAAGCGTAGCGACTTGAGGAGTTGACGCAACCGTGCAGGCTCGGACTCCGGGAATTCGAGGTCAAGCTTGGCGCAGCGGATCAGGAGCCCCTGCACCTGAGCGCAGTTGTAGCGGTGCAGCAGCCCTGCCGGACTGAGCGGCTTGAAGGAGAGGACAGGATGGTGCGCGGGCAGGTCTTGGTAAAGCTGCGCTTCAAGGGCTTCCGGCGTTGCTCCTAAAGCTGCTGCGATTTCCCGCCGATACGCTTCCGGATGCTCTGGAAGTTCGCCGGCCAGCTTTGGTCCACTGGCTGTGAACACCTTTTTCCGAAAAGCCAGGTGGTCTCCGGAAGCGTCCTCGTCAAACTCGGTACGGTCGAACAGCAGTTTCTCCAGCCCGCGAGCGATAGTGACGTTGTCCGGAAACACTGCAATCACGTCGTTCACCTGCCCCTGAAGCGAGGTGCGGGTTTGGCCGCTGGCCCCGGCGAAGAGCGCGAGCAGGGATGCCGCGAACGCCAGCAGTTCCGGGCTGTTGGGGTCAACGAATTGCGGGTGAATGCGCTGCTTATGCACCCGGTAGCGCACCAGATCTTTCGTAAGCACGGTGTTGGCGGCGACGCTTGTTGATGGATTGCTCCCCGGTGTTCTGCGACACCAGTTCGTAAAGCACGGCCTGCTTGCCCGGACGCCCGCGCAGCAGCCGCCCCAGCCGCTGCACATGCTCGCGGACGCTGCCGCTCCCGGAAACGATGAGGCCCACGTTCGCCTCCGGAACGTCCACGCCTTCGTTGAGAACCTTCGAGGTGACGAGAACCGGATAGCTTCCGTTGCGGAAGGCGTTGAGCAGGGCTTGGCGCTCTGGTAACTTCGTGTGATGCGTGAGGACGGGGAGGAAAAAGCGGCGGCCCAGGTGATAGGCCATGTCGTTGTCTTGTGTGAAGATGAGGATACGGTCGCCCACATGACGGCGCAGCAGCGTCCACACCCAATCGATCTTCCCAGTCGCTGCCTGCGCGAGTCGCTTTTGCGTGAGGTACGCCTGAAACGCCTCGCGTCCTTCCGCACTCTGGTTGCACTTCCAGAGGAAAATCTGCCAGCCGTTCGGCTTGTTGAGGGGAATGCGTTCGCGGCGCAGAAACCCGGTGTAGCACTCTCGGAACCGCTGGTATTCGACCTGTTCTTTCGCGCTCAGTTTCACCGGAATCGTCTCAATGCGGTAGGGCGCGAGGGTGTTGCCCTGCAACTCGTCAATATGCGCCTCGTAGCAGAGCGGCCCCACCAACTCCCACAGCACCGATTCGCGTCCATCGCCCCGTTCCGGAGTGGCGGTGAGTCCGAGGCGAAACGGTGCAAGCGACCCCAGCGCGGAAAACTGGTACTGCTCGCCCGGCAGGTGGTGGCATTCGTCAAAGACGAGCATTCCGAAACGGTTTCCCAACTGCGAGACATGGATCAGCGCAGAATCGTAGGTCGTCACCGTGATGTCCCGCACCTCGTGCTGCCCGCCACCGATCAGTCCGACGGTCATTCCCAAATGTGACTCCAGCACCTCCTGCCACTGTCGCATGAGGTCAAGCGTGGGGACGTGGATGAGCGTTGGACGCTGGGTTTTGGCGATCAGCAGCAGCGCGAGAATCGTCTTGCCTGCGCCAGTGGGCAGGGAGATGACCCCATGCTTCTCCGGAAGCCACGCCTCCAGCGCCTCCTGCTGGAAACTCCGGGGGGTGATCGGCTTTTGCAGAGAAAATTCGGTTGGTGCAAATTGGCGGGCGTTGTCCTTAAATGGAATACCGCGAGTGTGCAGAGCCAAGACAAGATCGCGGTAGCGCCATGCCGGGGCGCGGTAGTTCCGGACCCGGGGATCCCACTCCACACCCTTGAGGTGCGCCAGCACGGATTCCGGGAACTCGCCCTCTGAACAACGTAGCAGCAGGGTGCCACGATCAAAGTTCAGGAAGATGCTTCCCGAGGTTGGAGAGGCCATGTTTTTCTGAAACGGCGCCTTCACATTCCAAAAAGTTCAGCATGAGAACCTGTGCGAACCAAGGTCAGCGTGGTTGCGGTTCTCCGGTAGATGAGCAACCAGTTGGGTTCGAGGTGACATTCCTGGAAGCCTTTCCACTCCCCCTTCAGGGCATGATCCTGATGCTTGGCTTCCAAAGGTGATTCCGTGGCAAGTTTTCCAAAACCTCTTTGAACCGTGCAAAGTCCCTGTTCTGGCGTTTCATCTGTTTCACGTCCTTTTTGAACCGAGTCTGCCGGATGATCTCAACACTCATATTTCCAAGTCTTGATACAACGCATCAAGGGTTGAAAAACGCTGCTGGTTTTTTCCGTCTCTTGCATCTTGCAGGGCTGGTCGAGTGGTTTCGTTAGGAAGCTCCACAGCAAAAGGAAGCCCCTGCCTCAACTCAATTTGACGGTACAGCAGGGTCACGACTTGAGAGGCGTTGATGCCAAGCCGTTTCATCACTGCTTCCGCCCCCTGTTTCAGGTCTTGGTTAATTCTTACATTGACAGTCGCCGTTTTTGGCATGGTCGTTTCCGATGGGCAAAAAATGACAGAACTGAGGAGTCGCATCTGCAGGCTTTGCTGCTTGCGAAGCCAATTGAAGATAGTGGGATCGTACTGTGGTTGCGAGTACAATTCAAGTGGTTTCTATGATCGGGTTGACGAGAGGAACTTGGCGAGTTCTTGATGCTCGTGCGGGGCGTGGGTGGGGTTCTTGAGCAGCAGTACTCCGGAGCAGGGTGCCCCCAGTGGCTCGGCACCATCACGGGTGTAGAGCGTGGCGATGGGCTGGCCTTCCCGGACCTCCTCCCCTGCGGCAACATGCCAGCAGAGGATTCCGGGCTTGGGGGCGTACCATTTCTTGAGCTGGGTGCGGAGGTCCCAAATCCGGGAGCCCTCGGTTTTGGGAAGCATCCCGAAAAAACACCGTAGAGCGTGCAGCCCCCGGTCAATGTCGGTTCGTGTGACGCTTCGGCTTGCGGAAAGCTCGAAAGTGAGTGCGACTTGCCCTCGTGCCTGACAGGTGTCGCTAAAGCTCGTTGAGTGTGCCGCCCACACCAGCACATGCGGGAACCCCAAGCCTTGAGCCTGCTCTACTTGTGAAACGTGCACATAAACATGCGGAGTGTTTTCTCCTCCGGCGGTGTGCAGGTCCAGCACCACCTCCGCCGCTTCGGAGAGGTCCAGCAGTGTGCGAATCCACCGTCCCTCTTGACTGGGTTCGTCCCGGAGTAGTCCAAGGCGGTTCCAGTTCCAGCAGTTCTGCTGGTTGGTGTGGAGGTTGTTGTAGCCCACTTGCTGCCCCATGATCTGGCTGTCGAGTCCCATCGGATTGCTCTGTGGGACGCAGATGCAGTGCAGGGGAAGTTGCCGAGCCTCGATTTCCCGCATGAACTCGTGCAACACCGGAATGCCGGTCAACTCGATGCCGTGCAGCCCCCCCTGCAAGTAGACCCGCCGGGACGCCTCCGGGTGTGCGTAAGTCCAAGTGTCAATCTCGTAAGTGGCTCCGCTGGTGGTACGATGAAGCGGGAGGGTTTCTCGGAAAAAGCGGACGGCTCCGGGCATGGGCTTTCGGATTACGAATGGTTGTGAAATGCTGTTACGGAATGGAAGATCACTGCCTCAAACTTCTTGCAAGCGAGGGATCAACTCCGCGAAATTGCAGGGGCGGTGTCGCTCGTCCAGTTGATCCTTGAGGATCGCGTCCCACGCCAGTCGGCAAGCCCCGGAAGAACCCGGAAGGCAGAACAGGTAGGTGCCGTTGGCAACGCCCGCCACCGCACGGGATTGGACGGTGGAAGTACGGATCTCCTGGTAGGAAAGCCAGCGGAACAACTCTCCAAAACCCTCGATTTCCTTGTCGAGCAGAGGACGCACCGCTTCCGGAGTGCCGTCGCGCCCAGTCAATCCGGTTCCACCTGTCGTGATCACGATACCCACCGACTCATCTGCGATCCAACGCGAGACGATCTCCCGAATACGGTAGCAGTGATCAGGCACAATCGCCTTTTCCTCAAGTTTATGCCCCGCATCGGACAAACGTTCCACGAGCAGTTTCCCGGACGTGTCGGTTGCCTCGGTGCGTGTGTCGGAAACCGTGAGGACCGCAATTCGCAGGGACCGGGATTCCCCCTCACTCACGCTTCGGCTCCGGTGGTGAGGATGAGTTTGCCGATGTGCGTACTCGCCTCCATCATCCGGTGCGCCTCTGCTGCTTCATGCAGCGGAAAAGTTTTGTGGATGATGGGACGGACTTTTCCGGACTCCAGCAGCAGCCAAACCTTTTCCTGAAGGGCATGGGCGATCTCGGCTTTCTGTGGGACTGTGCGGGGCCGCAACGTGGAACCTGTGATGGTGAGACGGTTCCTCATCACTCTCTGGAAATCAAGCTCGGCCTTGCTCCCTTGTAAAAACGCGATCTGCACCAGCCGTCCCTCCACGGCAAGGCTCCGGAGATTGCGGACGATATAGTCGCCGCCTACCATGTCGAGGATTACATCAACCCCGCGTCCTTCCGTGAGGGTCTGCACGGACTCCGCGAAATTCTCGCTGCGGTAGTTGATGGCCGCAGCGGCGCCCAACTCCAGGCACGTTGCGCATTTTTCATCGCTGCCCGCTGTTGCATAGACCGTTGCGCCGAACGCCTTCCCCAACTGGATCGCGGTGGTGCCGATTCCGCTGGAACCACCATGCACCAGCAGTGTTTCTCCTGCCTGTAACCGCCCGCGCTCAAACACGTTCGTCCAGACCGTGAAAAACGTCTCCGGAATCCCAGCGGCGGCGGCCATCGTCATTCCCGCCGGAATCGGCAGGCACAATGCAACGGGAGCCGCACTGTATTCGGCGTACCCGCCTCCGGCCACCAAGGCGCACACCTGCTTGCCCAGCCAACTGGAATCCACATCCCCATGTGTTTGGACCACGGTTCCGGAAATCTCCAATCCGGGCAAGTCGCTCGCTCCTGGAGGCGGGGGATAAACGCCTTGGCGTTGCGCCACGTCTGGACGATTGACCCCGGCAGCAGAGACTTGGATCAACACCTCGCCCGACTGAAGCGCTGGGAGCGGTCGCTGGCACGGGACCAACACCTCCGGACCTCCGGGAGTGGTGATCTCAATCGCTGTCATTTGTGAAGGAAGTTCGGTCATGTTCACTCTCAAGTCATGCGGAAAATACGTTTTTTGGACTTGTACATCTGTCGCAGAGACAAGCCCATCAGCATCAACAGGCAAGTCTGCACTTCGCCATCTCGGAAATTGTTTTCAAAAACACCCGCCACCATCAACCCCGCTGCCCCAGCCATCACACCCCACAGCACGGCATTCTCGTATCCAAAGCGACTGGCGCGGCGACTGGCCCGCAGGCTCTTCATGAAGAAAACTCCCCAAATGCCGAGGTAGGCGAGCAAGCCGAAGAATCCGTAGTTGAGCCAGGTTTGCAGGTAGATGTTATGAACCCCGGCACTTGGGCCATTCATAAAATTGTGTCCCGTTTGTTTGAAGGGTTTCCGGT
Source organism: Deltaproteobacteria bacterium (assembly GCA_002726945.1). Lineage (GTDB taxonomy): Bacteria > SAR324 > SAR324 > SAR324 > NAC60-12 > UBA8110. The sequence continues at coordinate 10,731 of PBTB01000070.1, forward strand.
ATGCGGGCATCACAGTCCCATCCATGTCATAACCGATTCCCCACCACGGATGATCCTTGAGCGCTGCCACCCCGGACTTCCACATCAGCAGACGGTCTCGGTTTTCCCCAAGGGAAAACATGCTCTCGGCACGCCGGAGGATTGCCCCCTGTGCGGCTGCAGATGATCTGAGGGTCGCTTCCCAGAACCCTTGTGCTTCGGTGGTAGAAACACCCGCGGCCTGTTTGCCGACAAGCTCGACCCCTGTTCCGGAAATCGACTTGGTGATGAGCAGGGCCAGCAGTCCTGCGGTCAGCAATCCAACAAGCAGGGTGGTCTTTGGCAACCGCCAAAGTCCCAGCACAAACAACACCATCCCTGTCCCAAGCCAAATGCTGCGCCCAAGCGTTGCGACAAGTGCTCCCAGCAGGAGCAGAGCCAGCCCTGTGGCCAAAATCCGCACCCCGGAGCTCCATTCCTGACAAAGGGTCAAGGCCGTGAACAGCGCAAAACACGGCAGCAGCACTCCTCCAAAAGTGAGATGGTGCGAGAAATTGCCTTCAGCATGATAACGTGCGATCTCTTCTTGTTGATAGTAATGAGCGACTTTATTGCCGTCGTTCAGTCGCAACCACTCGGCCCCATTGAAAAACTGCACGATCCCGTACACGGCAATGATCAGGAGAAACACCGCGAACACTTGCAGCACCCGTTCTTCATTGGCTTCGGCCAAAACTCCGGCCAGTACGAACGGAAGCAGGAGCCGCCAGTGAGTGCGCAGCGCCATCAGCCAATCCACACCGTATCCCGCTAGCCAACTTGCTAGTATCGCAACCACAATGTAGACCAAGCTGACTTGCAGCAGCCCATCCCGGAGGTCCGGCAATTGCCTGCGCCAGATCAATTGCCCCAAGCCGATGAGGTAGAGCATGATGATTGAAGCCTCAGTGGCGGCAATGCTGAAGGTGCTGCCGATGAAGAGGGTGTAGAGAAAGAATCGGCTCCAGTTTTCAGAGCGTTTGAGGGTGTTCCAGAAAATCACAGGCGGGTGTTACGGGAATGATCTTGCAACGGCATGATAGCGCGTAGGGTGATTTGATCAAGCCTAGACTCGATATTGCTCCTTTTTCACATCCCCAAAACTGCTTGTGGTTCTCGCCGCGTCTCCTTAAAATTGAATGAGACTTCCAAGTTTTTTAACATGCCACCTCCTCCTGATTTCCTTTCAAACCGTCCAAGCCAGTCGGCGAAAGTCTTGCAGGAGCGTCCACTGCACCAAGGCCGCTGGTCGGAGCTTGTCGAGGTGGAGTATGCGGATACCTCCGGAAAGACCCGGCGTTGGGAGTGCGTCCACCGCAGCAAACGCTCGGAGGCGGTGATCATCATTGCGCAGTTGCAACCATCGGGGCGCTACGTCCTCATCCGACAGTTCCGCCCTCCTGCGGGACGCTACGTCCTCGAGTTTCCTGCCGGGCTTGTCGATGCAGGAGAAACCTACGAACAAACCGCAATCCGGGAACTCCGGGAGGAGACCGGGTATGTGGGATTCGTGGAACGTGTCAGTCCTGCACTCTACTCGTCTCCGGGGTTGATCTCTGAAGCCTGTGCCTATGTCTGGATGTCAGTCACTGAGCGCACGCCAGAAAACCAAAACCCGCAGCATGACCGTGAACCGACCGAGGATATCGAGGTGTACTTGGTGGCTCTGGAAGCAGCCCCCGGATTCTTGGCTACAAAATCAGCGGAGGGCATGGGGCTTGATCTCAAGCTCTATGCCTTCTTCCACGCGCTTGGGAGCAGTCGGGAATGACCTTGGTGTCCACCGAAACTCTTGCTCCTGAACCGTCGGCTCCCCTTGTTCTGTGAGAACCGTTGCTGTCAAAGGAACTCCCCAAGACGTTGTCTCAGGCACTGGCGCCACTCCCTGAACTCCGGGAGCGCTTGCCAACCTTGCCCGACCTTGAGTTGCTGGAAAGCTCCAGGCGCTTTGTTTCGCTCCTCAGCAAGCTCACCCAACTCAACCTTGAGCCTGATCCACTCCTGGCCACCTTGGCTTTTGGCTTTCCGAAGGCCCTCCAGTTGCCGAGCGATGACCCCTCGTGTGATCCAACTGTGGGGTTGTTGCGACGGTTGCAACACTTGAACCTGCCGGACCGCCCCCGTAACGAGCGTCAAGCGCAGCTCATGATGCGCATGATCATGGCTCAAGTCAACGAGTTGCAACTGCTGGCCGGACTCTTGGCGATTCGGCTGGAGGGACTTGAGCAACACTCCTGCACTCGCAAAGACGACTCAGAGGATGTTGCCTGGACGGACCTCCATGTCTTTGTGCCACTGGCAGCTCGGCTCGGAGTTTTCTGGATCAAGGCCGAGTTGGAGGATTTGGCCTTCCGCCTGCTCGACCCCGAGACCTACCAAGATCTCAAAAAGCTCGTGTCGAGTAAGCGGGACGAGCGTGCCCGCAAAGTTGAGGAGTTGACGAAGTCCCTGCAAAACCTGCTGGAACCCTTCGGGCTCACCCCCGAAATTCAGGGCCGCTACAAGCGTTTTTACTCGATCCACAAGAAACTCCGGAAGGTCAACCACGACTTCAAGCGCATTCAAGACCTGATCGGCTTTCGGTTGCTCCTGGGCAACGTGGATGAATGTTATGCGGCCTTGGGCTACATTCACGAGCAGTGGACTCCGCGCAAGGACCGTATCAAGGATTACATCACCCAGCCCAAACCCAATGGCTACCAGTCGCTCCACACCACCATCGAGCTTCCGGACGGCGAGCCGGTCGAGGTGCAAATCCGCACCCACGAGATGCACATCATCGCGGAGTTTGGAATTGCCGCTCACTGGCGCTACAAGGAGCAGATGCGCCAAGACTCCAGCTTGCCAGATGCACAACCCCAGGAGTCTCCCCAAGTCGATTTCTTCCCGGATTCCCTCTTCGCCTTTACGCCAAGCGGCGACATCATTGAACTGCCCGCCAAAGCCACCGCCCTTGATTTCGCCTATGCCGTTCACACCGAGGTGGGCTGCCGGACCACCGGAGTCAAGATCAATGACGTGATCGCCAAGCTGGAGGCTCCTCTACAAACCGGGGATCGTGTTGCAGTTCTAACTTCGGCCAAGCAGGTTCCCAACCAGGAGTGGCTGGGGTTTGCCTCCACGCGCCGCGCCCGCAGCAAGATTCGCCACGCCTTGTGGGAGCAGCAGCGGGAACAGTTCCGCAAGCAGGGCTGGGGGCGGCTGGAGCAGGAGTTCCGGGCGTCTGGACTCAACCTGAATCGGATGGTCAAGGAAGGTCGGCTGGAGCAGGAATGCCTCCAGCGCCATAACCAGACCTTCGAGCATGTCCTCTTCTGCCTCGGAGAAAACAGCATCCAGACTTCGACAGTGCTGGGTTGGTTTGTCACCGCTTCAGAGTCAGCGACTCTGGAGCAACCTGTTCCGGAAACCAAACCCCAAGCTCCGCGAATTGGAACGGGAAAAACCGTGTTTGTGGACGGACTGGAGCAAGTGCCGACCCGGATTGCCCGCTGCTGCACCCCCACCTCGAACGACCCAATCCAAGGCTACCTCGCCGAGGGAGGTCTGGTTTCGGTTCACCATCCCGATTGTGAAGCCCTGCAACGCCTCAACCCCGATCGTCAGGTTCCGGTCCATTGGGGGTAAGCCTCATTGTTTTGGGAACCGTTCACTGGAACCTACGGTGCCCGAAACCTCTCCAAGCGATCCTTGTAGTAGCGTAGTTTTTCTTGGGGCATGGGCGGGTTCTGGGAGTCCGCCAAGGACCATGCGTGTTCTGCGGCTTCAAGCGCTTGCTGCCGCTGTCCGAGTTGCCAGTGCCCTTCGGCCAGCGTGTCCCAGATAAACGCCTGCTCGTCCTGCTCCAAAGCCTGCTGGGCCAGCAGGACGCTTTCCCTCATACGCTCGGAACTGTCGCCATAACGTTCGGTCAGCAGCCACGCCAGGTTGTTCAAGGCGTGTGGGCTGTCCGAATTCAGCACCAGTGATTTTCGGTACCATGATTCCGCCTGTCCCAGCTCGTTCTCAAAGTAAAGCAAGTCGGCAAGCCTCACCATCAGAGTGGCCTGTGTTGGCTCCGCAGTGGAGCTTGCGTTGGCCAGATAGTAGCCCAGCAGCCGAATCCGTGCGTCAGCACTCGTGAAGTAGGCATTCACGCCAAGCAGCAGGAGTGCCCCGGCAAGGAGTGCCCCTTTCAAACGAAAAACCCACTGGTGATGTCGCTCCCGGAGTTCCGGTTGGACTTCGCATTCTGAGAGAAACCGCAGCCGCTGGAGAACCCCGTAGTGATGCCAGTTGGGCGTCTCTGGATCAATGCCGTTGAGCCAGCTCACCTTGAGCAACGCCTGGCCAAACGGACGCAGCCCCACTCGCTCCAGCGCGTGGCAGTCGGCTTGTCGCTCAAACTGCCGACTCATAAACCCCAGCCCAAAGCGTAAGAACCCCAGCAGTGCTGCGATCATCACCACCCCTTCAGCCCACAGCGGAATCTTCCAACCTTGCCACCAACCCACCACACTGGCGGTGGTGGCCCCCAGCAGGAGCAGTTCCAAAAATCCGAATAATGAAACGGCAAAGAACAACAGGTGCCAGTGGTGCAGATGCCCCGCTTCATGTGCAACGACAGCCCGCAGTTCCTCCTCGCTGAGAGACGACAGCAAGCCTGGACTGATCAGCAAATACCGGAACTTCGGCAGGACGCCGATCACTCCCGCCGTCTTGCTGGGCAGGATTTCCTCGGGCCAGAGCCGGATGGACGCGATGGGTGTTCTGGCGTGGTGCAACTCTTTTTCAATGAGACTGCGTTCTGGACTGTTCTCCAGCGTCTCGGTCTTCCAGCATCTCATGATGACAGGGGGGGCCAAGACGAGCAGAACCCCGATGCTCAGCAGCATCGGCAACAACCCGAATATGCCCGAACCCGCAAACCACGGAACGGGCTGCAGTGCCCGCAGCAGCAGCGCCTGACCGCCTCCCAAAATCAAAAGGGGCAGTTGCAGTCGCAAATGGCTTTGCACCTTTGCGAGCTTGAGTCGCCGCCCCTCTTCATCCCAGCGTGACACCGGAGTCGCTGCCAGTGCGTCGGCCAGCCAGTAGGTGAGGATCAAAATCGAAAAGACCCCTTCGCTGGCGAAGGCTTCCGGAAACTGCTCGGCAAGTCGCAAGTGCAACGCTTCAAGCTCCACTGACCCAGCCCACAAACCCAGCGTCACCATTCGGGGCAGGTCGAACCGGGCAATCCGGCGGGTGTTCTCCAAGCCCCCCTGAACCCTCCGGAAGCCTTGGGCCAGCACCGCACCTGCCGTCACAATCCCGCACAGCACCACAGGAAGCGGCCACCCCAGCAACGGTTCCGGGATCGCGATTGGCTGAGACTGCACCCACGAGAGCAACAGAACCGCCAGCAACAGGGGTAAAAAAGGGAGCAGCATGTCGGATTCAATGGAGACAAAACACGGGGGGGGGGCTGGTTCGGGTCAAAAGGAATGCGCGTGACAATCCACCCGTTCCTGCCATAATGATCGGTTTCCGCAATTGCACCAAAAAGCTTCCAGGTCAGCGTGGCATCTCCAAGTACTGTACATGAGGTTGAGCATGAGGGTAAGCGCATCGTGCTTGTGGGGACCGCCCACATCTCGGCAAGCAGTGTTCAGGAAGTGAAGGAAGTGCTGGAGCGGGAGTGTCCGGACACGGTGTGCGTGGAGTTGTGCGAATCGCGGCTCAGCGCCTTGCGTGACCCGGATGCGTGGCAGCGCATGGACATCTTCAAGGTGATTCGGGAGGGCAAGACCTTCCTGCTGCTTGCCAACCTGATGATGTCCGCCTTCCAGCGCAAGCTCGGGGCGCAGCTTGGAGTCCAGCCCGGAGCCGAGATGCTGGAGGCGGTGCGCATCGCCGAGGCTCAAGGGGCAGAGTTGGTGCTTGCCGATCGGGACGTGCGCACCACCCTGCAACGCACCTGGCGAAAACTGGGGTTCTGGTCACGCATCAAGATTCTCGGACAACTGCTCGTCGGCATGATTTCGCGGGAGGAGATTGAGGAGCTTGAAATTGAAAAGATGAAGCAAGGGGACGCGCTGGCTGAGGCGATGGAAGGACTGGCCAGTCAATCTCCGGTGGTGAAGCAGGTGCTGATTGACGAGCGCGATCAATTTCTCGCAGAGCGTATTCGGCAGGCTCCCGGAAACCAGATCGTTGCCATTGTCGGAGCAGGGCATTTGGAGGGACTGAAAAATGAACTTGCTTGCCCTCACGACTTGGATACCTTAAACCGCCTGCCCCCACAGGGCATGGTTGGCAGTGTGTTCAAATGGGGGATTCCAGGAGTGATCCTCGCGCTGATCTGCTACGGGTTTTGGACGGCGGACGCAGCGGTTAGCCTTGAGATCGTTCAGCGCTGGTTCTTGATCAACGGAATCTTCTCCGCGCTCGGCACGGCTCTGGTGCTAGCCCACCCCCTCACAATTCTCTCGGCGTTTGTCGCGGCCCCGTTCACCTCGCTCAATCCCATGATTGCCGCCGGATGGGTCGCCGGACTGGTCGAGGCTTTTCTGCGCAAACCGCAGGTCCAGGATTTCGCGGCACTCAGCGATGACATCCTCACCCTCGGTGGCTACTGGCGCAACAAGATCACCCGCATCCTGCTCGTTGTCGTGTTTGCCAATCTTGGCAGTTCGATCGGGACTTTCCTCGGCGGGTTTGCCATTGCCCGCCTGCTCTAAGTGATTTCTTTCCCGCATTCCACCGGCTATTGCAACACCTGTTGTCTGAAAAGGCCCCGCGGTAAGTTATGTTCTTCATGTGATCGAACACCTGGAGGGCGATATGACTTACAAGCGTATGACAGCGGCAGACCGCAGGCACATCCACCGTTGGCGTCAGGAAGGAGATGGGCAGCGAGAGATTGCTCGGCGCTTGGGGCGTGCGGCGAGCAGCATCAGCAGGGAGCTTTCCCGCAACATAGGCAGCCGGGGTTACCGTCCAAAGCAGGCGCACAAGCAGGCGCAAAGGCGGGCTCTGCGACCGGGGCCGCGTCGGTTCACGGATGAGGTTCGGGCAGAAGTCGAGTTGCGGCTCAAAAAGGGTTGGACTCCAGAGCTCATCAGTGGACGCGCCAGGTTGGAGGGAGGTGCAATGGTGTGCAAGGAGTCGATCTACCAGCATATCTATTGCGACGCCAAGGCCGGCGGCTGACCTGTGAACCTGCCTTCCTCGCACCCGGCGCAAGCGACGTCGGCGCTGTCCGCGCCAAGCAGGAACTCAAGCGGATCGAGATGTTTCTCAACGATCGACCCCGAAAGTGCTTGGGGTGGATGACACCGAGGGAGAAGCTGGCCGCCTTCCTTGGCTACACCCCGTGATGAGCGGAGCATCGTAGAAAACCTTCCACCGAGGGACACGGTTCTGCCCTTGCCCCTGTGGGCACCCCTGCG